>JAFGFW010000058.1 GCA_016930875.1 Deltaproteobacteria bacterium
CCGCCCTGGCGCGACATGGGAATAATAACCGGCGCTATTTCAGCCGTCGTCCGCCTCAGGCGGACTATGGCGAAGTCGGCATATGAAGCCGGCCCGCCCTGGCGCGACAGAAGCTGGATCATGCCACAGAGAGAAAAACCCGGTCTGGGCCAGGGAAGCAATCTCTTGAACAGCAGTGAGATTGCTTCGTCCTCCCGCCTTTGGCGTGACTCCTTGCAATGACATCATCTGGCGGTATCAAACGCGCTACGGAGTTATTGAAAACTTACCCTCACCAGTGCTAAAATATGTTCATGCTAATAGATGACATAAATCTAACCGAAAAAGTCAGGGCATCAGGCTGAGCTGCCAAACTGAGTCCAGGGGACCTGGAAGAGGTGATGAGGGATCTGCCGGTGATCAGCCATCCCAATCTCCTGGTGGGGATGGAGACATCTGACGACGCAGGCGTCTATAAACTCACTCCCGATACGGCTTTGGTACAAACCCTCGATTTTTTCACACCCATTGTGGATGACCCCTATCAGTTTGGCCGCATTGCCGCAGCCAATGCCTTAAGCGATGTCTATGCCATGGGCGGCAGACCGCTAACGGCTATGAACATCGTCTGTTTTCCGATCACAGACATGCCCAAGGAGATCCTCAAAGATATTCTGCGAGGGGGCCTGGAAAAGATCTACGAGGCAAATGCTGTCCTGGTTGGGGGACACAGTGTGGATGATCAGGAGCTTAAGTACGGCCTCTCTGTAACAGGTGTGGTACATCCCAAAAAAATCCTGACCAACAAGGGCGTCGAGGTTGGAGATAAACTCATACTGACGAAACCCGTGGGGACAGGGATCATTGCCACAGCTGTTAAAGGAAAACTGGCCAGCCGGGATGCCATAGACACCTTGATCGACGTCACCTCAACCCTCAACGACAAGCCCTCACAAATCATGCTAAAATACAATGTGCATGCCTGCACGGATGTTACCGGCTTTGGCCTGGGTGGGCACGTGCTGGAGATGGCAAGAGGGAGTCACGTGGAGATCGCTATCTACGCGGAGAAGATTCCGATTATTCCAGAAGCTAAAGAATACGCCTTGATGGGGCTGATACCGGCCGGAAGTTACGCCACAAAACACTTCTGTGAAAGCATGGTGGAGGCTGAGACCGGAGTGGAAACCGTTCTCATGGACCTCATCTTTGACCCCCAGACATCAGGGGGCCTCGTTATTGCCATCTCCCCAGACCAGGCAGACGCCTTCCTCCACGAGCTGCAAAATGCAGGCGTTCAATCCGCAACGATTATCGGCGAGGCGATTGCCCCTCATTCAGAAGGAAAATTACAGATTATTTAAGTGGAATCCCATTACGCCCGTCAGTCGGCCTGACTCCCCCGTGCACACTGTTTCTATTCTCACAGCGCCTTCCAGTGCAAGGTCCTTTGACCATAATTGGTCAAGATGCGCTCAGGACTGCATGCTCACGCGCAAACATTGACAATATGCCTTGTACCCTCAACTGAAAGAGGATATCCTGGCCGCCCTCGCCTATGGTGCGGAAATGGCACGCAAGCGATATGTTATGCGGCATAAGCTTCTATGGGCGCAGAAATGCAAAAGCAATTAATTGTATCAGACCCAAGGGTAATGATGGGCAAACCTACCGTCGTTGGGACACCAATCACCGTTGATCTTATCTTGAAAAAACTAGCCGCTGGTGAAACCATTGAGCAGATTCTTGATGCCCATCCTCGCTTGACCCGCGAGGCGATTCAGGCAGCGCTCGCATTCGCCACTTATGCTTTGCGAGCCGATGTGGTTTATCCAATTGCTGAGACAGTTGCATGAATTTTGTAGCAGATGAGAGCCTGGACCGTCAAATCGTTGAGTGTCTTCGGCAGGATGGTCACATTGTGCGGTATATAGTGAACCGTCAACAATGTGACACATCGCTCGCATTTCCATACTCGTGTATTGGGAAGAGGAAGGTCTACTTGTCTGAAATTATAGCTGATCAACTTGTCCCGTTATTTCGGCACGATTCCTGCTGAAGTCGGAAGACAGTGTGTTGTTACCGTATTTCAATCAGCATGTCCTCTTGGAATTGGGAACTTGTTTATTCGCCGAAGCCACGAAAAGGAAGTGAGCGCCATGGGTATTAAAGTTTTCGTCATGAAGCCTTTTGTGACGAGTGACCTGGCAGAAACTATGCGGGAGGCCTTGGGAAGGAAGTGAAAGTCCAAGCCCCAACATACAAAATCAAGGTGCTTTTTGTTGATGATGAAGAAGGCTACCGGAAGAGCTTCAATCGAGCTGTGAGGAAAGACAAAACACTCCTGGTCGAAACGGCTGCCGATGGAAAGGAAGCCTTGGACAAGCTCAGGACTTTCCGGGCAGATGTAGTAATGACGGATGTTTTCATGCCCAACATGGATGGCCTAACGCTTCTGAAAGAGATCAAAGCGCAATATCCAGAAATTTTTGTCCTTGTCATTACCGGTCAAGGGACCATTGAAAACGCGGTCACAGCCATGAAATTGGGCGCCTACGACTACCTCCTTAAGCCTTTTGATGTTGAGATGGCAAGCATTGTTCTCAAAAAGATCGCAAACCACAGAAACCTTTTATTGGAAAGCAGTGCTCATGAGCACGAGCAAGGAGGAGCATTTCGATTTGAGAACATTATTGGGCAAGACCAGAAGATGTTCAGAATCTACGAGATGATTACCCAGGTAGCAAGAACGAACGCTTCAGTTCTCATAGCTGGAGAAAGTGGGACAGGCAAGGAACTCATTGCTGAAGCGATCCACTCCAAGAGTCCTAGACGGAACAAGCCCTTTGTCCAAGTAAACTGCGGCGCGCTGACTGAGACCCTTATCAACAGCGAATTGTTCGGCTATGAGAAGGGCGCGTTCACTGGAGCGACGAGTCAAAAGAGAGGGCACTTTGAGGCGGCCGATGGAGGAACAATCTTATTGGATGAAATCGGGGATCTCCCCATACAAACTCAGGTTGCTCTGCTGCGCGTCCTCGAATTGGGAAGCTTTCAACGGGTGGGAGGCACCCAAACTCTGAAGGTGGACACAAGGTTGATCTGTGCGACAAATCAAGATCTCTCCCAGAGAGTCGATGAAAAGCGTTTCCGACAAGACCTCTTTTACCGCATCAACGTGGTTTCCATACATGTCCCCCCCCTGAGAGAAAGAAGGTCTGACATACCGCTGCTGGCCAAGTACTTTTTGGGAAGATACAGAAAGGAGACACAACGGGAAATAACGTCCATTTCCAACAGCGCTATGAAGAGGTTGACAGAATGCAATTGGCCTGGAAATGCAAGAGAATTGGCGAACATTATTCAACGGGCAGCCGTTTTTTGCAAAGGCAAAGAAATCAGGCCAGAAGACCTCCCGGAAGGTATTAGATCGAATCGGCCGTCAGGTGGGATCGCCTTGCAACTTCCCTCCAGGTCCCTGCACCTTGCGGAATCTACTTTGATTAAAAGGACTTTAGATGAAACCAACTGGAATTTCAAGCAAACAGCAAAGGCCCTGGAGATTGCTCGCGGCACCCTCTACAGCAAGATGAGGAAATACCAAATAGAAAGACCCTGCTGATTGCGAATTCTTCCTCAGTGTTCGATTGTGAACACAGTCATACCACAGAATGCCCCTCCCTTCCCTGCGTCTTGGGGCATGGAGTGTACAGACAACAAATAGCATCTCGTGTGCCGAGTGTCCATTCTTGAACACAGAGCCCACCAAATCCTCTTTCGTCCAAAGCTTTGATTCCAAGAGCATTCGTTAGCTTTCGGAAAAATCCGCTTGCCGAAACTGTGCCCAATTTTGAACACTTTTTCCTGGCTTCGCATTCCAGAATAAGTGACTCCGTTTCGATGCTGTTGTAAAACTGCTTGATATCATGGAACGTTTTGGCATCAGTCTCTTCTTGGCACATCTGTTGCGCAAGAAGCATCGGCAGCGAGGGCAATAAGACGGGTAGGCACACATTGTGCGTTGTGAAGCATCAACCCACAGACGAATGAGGAGGTCACGATGAGACTCATTGAACAACCAAAACCTTTGTCAAAGGATCTTACACTGACATGTTTTTCCTGCAGGACGGCGCCAGCAAGCCATGCATGTCGTTTTGAGTGGGACGGAACGATGGTCCAGGCTTGCCTATGTCCCAACTGCATGACGTTTGACACCACACTGCTGGTTGAGAACGTGCTGGGATACCGCAAAGAAGAGCGCCAAGAATTTGGACATCTAGCTTTGGCAGCTTGATTTACGCGGGTCTCGAATGCGTCAACAAGTCATGGATTCTCTCTGGAAGAACAGGGAGACGCATGGAGCTGAATGCCAATGACAGACCGTGTTCTTATAGTAGATGACGACAAGAATAACCTAAAGGCCGTAAAGCGCATTCTGAGGGCGAGTGATTGGAAGGTCGAATTTGCCCATGACGGTGAGGAGACCCTAAGAATCGTTTCCACCTTCAAACCAGACGTCATCGTACTGGACGTAATCATGCCTGGGATGAATGGATACGAAGTCTGTCGACAGTTGAAATCAGATGACACAACCTCCAATGTCATGATCTTGCTTCTGTCGGGAAAAGGCAGCCTTGAAGATAGACTCAAAGGATACGAGGTTCAAGCCGATGACTACCTAACCAAGCCTTTTGACAACGAAGAACTGCTCGCCAAGGTCCGCATTCTCCTACGCCTCAAGCGCGCCCAGGACGACCTAAGAAGGTTCAATCAGGATCTTGAAAAACTCGTTGACGTGAAGACCAGAGAGCTTGTGAAGAAGGAACGACAGGCAATTATCGGTCAAATGGTTCAGGGTATAGTGCACAATCTCCGAGGGCCTACTCTGGTCGTTCAGGCAAGGGCTGAACTGGCGTCCATGGCTACCAAAAAGTTATGCGATGTTCTGCATAAGGATATCGACAATGCACGAAAGATGGCACGAAGCACCCTCCATCATCTGGAAGGCCTGACGCAGGCGGTCCGCAAAGCTGAAGAACTGATCAGCAGCCTGCTCTCTAAAGGTGCGCAAGAGGCTCAGGAGAAGAAACAATGGCTTGACCTTAATGACATAATAGCTCAGGAGATCAAATTCTTAGATGCCGATATGGACTTGAAACATGGGATCAAAAAGAATTTGGATTTTGATTCGTCTCTTCCCGACATTTTCGGCACCTATTGCGACTTTTCGCAAATCATCTACAATCTGACGAAAAACGCATCAGATGCCATGAGAAATTCACCAACAAAAGAATTGACCATCTCTACCGAACACGATGAACAGAGCATTTACATAAGGTGTCAAGATACTGGCCCAGGAATTTCTCCTGACCACATGGAGCGGGTCTTTGAGCCTTTTTTCACCACTAAGCCTCAAGAAGGCTCGGATAATGGAGACAGGTCAACTGGCACGGGCTTGGGTCTGCACACCTGTGCTCAACTGATGAAATCATACGGCGGAGATATTTCAGTAGAGAGCAAGCCGGGCAGTGGAACAACCTTTACCCTATGGATTCCTCGTTAGCCCGGATTATGTGCGAATCTGATTTGCACCATGGGATCCGTCGCGATGCTTTCGCGAGCACAGGTTTCTGCTACCAAGACAACTATTGGCATGATTTTTGACGGTAAAAACAGGCCGTGTAGCGTTGTCGTGTTAAAATTATCATCCGGTTGGTAGAAGGCAAAACAGAAAGGAACTTTGTCATGGCCAGAAGTCCAGGCTACGAAGAACTGGGACAAAGGATCAAGATAAGGCA
>JAFGFW010000059.1 GCA_016930875.1 Deltaproteobacteria bacterium
AAAGTAAGTGCACTTTTCCCGCTTCGAGGCGTCAAGTTTTTCTCATTACATATGGCCATTTTTCTCATTACATATGGCCGCCCACACATCACCCCTGCCTTCGCAGGCCGCGACTTTTTTTCTTGACAAATAGAACATTTGTTCTATGCTGCAAAATATAGAACGTATGTTCTACTTACAGGGGAGATGCCTTATGGAAAACCTATCCAGCAAGCAATCGCGGGTATTGAGATTCCTCATGGACTTCAATGCAAAGTACGGGTTTCCGCCAACCATCAGGGAGCTTTGCGATCACTTTGGCTTTAAATCTCTCAATACCGCCCATTTTCACCTGCGGTCCCTGAAAAAGAAGGGCTATATCCACATTCATCCGGGAAAGGGGCGAGGGATTACCCTGCCCGAAGCACGGCGGCTGCCTGAGAGAAAAATTCCGGTTGTGGGCCGGATTGCAGCAGGCTTGCCTATTTTAGCCCTTGAAAACATCGAAGACTTTTTGGGTATTGATAAGGGCTTTTTTTGCACTGAAAAAAGCTTTGCCGTTCAAGTAAAGGGAGACTCCATGGTGGATGCCCATATTCAAGACGGAGATTATGTCATTATTAGGATACAGAATCAGGCCCAAAACGGGGATATCGTAGCCGCCCTTATTGATGACGAGGTGACCCTGAAATATTTTTACCGGCGCAAGCGCCAGATCAGACTGGAATCGGCCAATCCCAAATACCCTCCCCTGATCTTCAACAAGGGGGATACCCGCTCTTTTAGAATCCTCGGGGTGATGGCGGGACTGGTAAGAAAAAGGCAATAAACTATGTTTACCCATTTACATATCCACAGCGCTTTTTCCTTTCTTTACGGGACCTTTACGCCTGAAGCTCTCGTGCAGCGGGCAAAGGAGATAGGATTTGATGCAATTGGCCTTACGGACAAAAACGGCTTCTATGGGGCTGTCCGATTTTACAAGGCCGCCATATCCAAGGCCATGCATCCTGTTATCGGATCAGAGATTACGCTGCCAGACGAAACGTCTCTGATATTGTTGGCTGTATCCTTTGAGGGGTATAAAAATCTCTGCCGCATCTTATCCAAAATATATTCAGAAAGCCCAAAAGGCAAACCTTCCTGCCCCCTGCATCACTTTACGCGCTTTGCCCAGGATCTCATCTGCCTGACCGGAGGAAGAGACGGGAGGTTGCACAAACTTATTTCTACGAGAAACTTAAACCAGGCCCAGTCTTGGCTTGAAACGCTAAAACGTATCTTCGGCCCTGACCGCCTTTTTGTTGAAATCCAGAATCATGGCCTTAAAGACGACCAGACTCTCATGAAGGCCTCAGCAAGGCTGGCCAAACAGGTAGGCCTTGCCCTGGTAGCGAGCAATGATGTGGCTTTCTTAGAGAAAGAAGATGTCCAAATCCATCAAAGACTCATAGGGATCCAGCAGACAGTTCATCACAGAAACATCCGCGGGGTCCCTAATGATCAGTTTTATCTAAAAACAGAAAATGAGATGCAGGCTGCAATCCCATACGGTGAAGCCCTGAAAAATGCCGCAAACATTGCCAAAAGCTGTCAACTGGAACTTCCCATAAACCGGATTCACCCCCCGTGTTATCCCCTTCCAGAAGGTGATTCTCCGGATAATTTACTTGCAAGGTATTGTTTTTCCTCCCTGGCGGCAACATACAAACTCGTCACTTACCAGGCCATTATGGGCCTAGAACGGGAACTCGACCTTGTGCGCCAAAAGCGACTTTCCGGCTATTTTCTCCTGGTCAAGGATGTGCGGGATTTTGCCAGAGCAAGAGGGATTCGCTGCACGGTGCGGGGATCAGCAGCCGGGTCCCTGATAACCTATTTGCTCCTGGGTGGCGTGGACCCGCTGGAACATGACCTTTTGTTTGAAAGGTTCTTAAATGAAAGCCGTTCAGATATGCCTGATGTGGATCTTGACTTTGACTCCGTAAGAAGGGACGAGGTGATCGCCTATGTGATGGAAAAATACGCGGGCCAGACCGCCATGGTTGCCACCATACCCACATTCAGGGCCCGCGGGGCCATACGTAAGCTTGGAAGGACCTTTGGATATTCTTATGAAAAAATCAAACGATTGACTACATTTTTGCCATATTATTTGAAAAGTTCGCACATTGAAGAAGCCTCCCATGCCCTTGCCGAACTGAAAGATACCCCCCTTAAAGAAGAGACTGATCTCCTCAGAGTGGCTGCCAAAATCTCAGGGCTCCCCTATCAACTCTCAGTTCACCTGGGTGGCGTGGTCATCGCACCCGGGGAATTGGCCTCATGGGTTCCCGTAGAGATGTCCCGCAAAGGCTTTCCAGTGGCACAGTATGACAAGGACGATGTGGAGGCCCTTGGCCTCGTAAAACTTGATCTTTTAGGGCTCCGCATGCACACGGCTATCCAAAAAGCCCTCGATCTCCTTGGGAAACAAGGCATCCCTTTGGATCTTGACGGTATTTCCTTAGATGATGAAAAGACCTTTCGCCTCTTGAGGACCACAGAGACGGTGGGGGTCTTTCAAGTGGAATCCCCTGGGCAGCGCCAGCTCCTAGGAAGGCTCCAGCCAAAGAAATTCTCAGATATTATTGCCGAGATTTCCCTGTTTAGGCCTGGTCCCATGAAGGGAGACATGGTGACGCCCTATGTAGAGAGACGAAATCACAAAGAGCCGGTGCATTACCCTCACCAGGACCTTGAGCCAATCCTTCACGAAACTTACGGCGTTGTGCTGTTTCAGGAACAGGTCTTAAAGATTGCCCACCGCATAGCAGGATTCTCCTTGGCCGAGGCAGACCAATTGCGCAGGACCATGACCAAAAATCGCTCAGCCGCCCAGATGGAAAAAATCAAGGCATCCTTTATCCTGGGAGCTATAAGCCGGGGTTATAGCTTTAAGGCGTCTGAGGAAATCTTTGCCATGGTGGCAGGCTTTGCCGGCTATGGCTTTTGCAAGGCCCATGCAGCCTCCTTTGCCCACCTTACGTACCAGAGTGCTTTTCTCAAGGCCCATTATCCCCTTGAATTCTACCTGGGGCTCCTCAATGCAGGCCATGTGGGCTCTTATCCGAAAAGTGTTATCTTAAACGAGGCAAAAAGAAGGGGGTTTGAGGCGCTCTCCCCCCACGTCAACTATAGCCGCGAGAATTATACAGCAGAAAACGGCGGTATCCGAATCGGGCTTTTAGCCCTAAACGGAATTGGGCCACAATTCTGCGAGCGAATCTTAAGGGAACGAAATCTTGGGTCCTTTGCCAGCATCAGGGAGTTTTGCCAACGAGTCAATCTTCCCCGGGAAATCATCTTGAGGCTTTCCCTGGCAGGGGCATTCCTGGGACTGCCGTTGAAATAAAGGAAACGTGCCTGTGGATAGAAAGAGCCTTGATCTTTTTTTAACAGAGTCTGATCTGATGCCAGTCTCTGCCTCTACACACATTATGGCCCCTTTTAGGGAGGATCTTAAAAGGTGTGGATTTATCCAAAGCGCTGCCTTAAAGTGGAAATCTCATGGAAGCAGGATAAAGACCGCTGGTCGTGTCATCATCATCCACACGCCACCGACCAGAAGCGGAAAACGCATTATGTTTTTGACCCTTGAGGATGAAGAAGGGCTCTTTGATCTGACCGTATTTGAAGATGTCCATGCCCGATATGCAAAAAACATCCTGGCCAGTTCGGCGCTCCTGGTAGAGGGCGTGCTGAACCGTTTTGGGTTAAGGGGTGTATCAATAGTAGCCAGGCGCTTTTGGACCCTGAAGGAATTTTACGAAAGGCTTAAAGATGAAAAGGATAAGGATTGGCACGGCCTCCTGGACCGACAAAACCCTGATAAAAAGCGGGAGCTTCTACCCGAGGCAAGTAACTACCGCGGAAGGCCGGCTTAGATTTTACGCCGACCATTTTGACACCGTGGAAGTCGACTCTTCCTACTATGCGTTGCCCGCCGAGAGAAATGCAGTCCTTTGGGCCGAGCGGACACCACCCGGTTTTGTCTTTCACATCAAGGCCTACTCTATGCTCACGGGCCATCCCACTCTGGTAAAAAGTATCCCGAAGGTGTTGCAAGCAGAGCTTCCAAAACCGATCCTGGCCAGGACCCAGGCCAAAGAATTTCCAAAGGAGATTGTGGAGGCCGCCTTTGACATGTTTTCATCGGCCTTGGGCCCCTTGAAAAAGGCCGGAAAGCTCGGGTGCCTCCTTTTTCAATTCCCCCCTTGGTTCCTGCCGTCCGCTGAGGCATATGCCCGGATGGAACTCGTCAGGGAAAAGCTCCCCGACCATCATCTGGCAGTAGAATTTCGCAACTGGCGCTGGATTATCACCCCGGAAAAAGAGAGATCTTTAAAATTTTTAAAAAAACATGCCTTCTCCTATGTAGTCATAGATGCCCCCTGGATTAAGGGTTGGGAGGGACCTCCGGCAGTCACGGCGCCTATTGCTTACATCCGCCTCCATGGTCGAAACCGCGAGAACTGGTTCAAGAAGGGGATAGATACCGTGGAGCGTTACAGATATCTTTACAACGAAGAAGAGCTGAAGAAGTGGGCTGAAAAAGTAAAGGGATCGAGCAATCAAGCTGATCAAACCTTTGTTCTTTTCAACAATTGCTATAAAAACTACGGCATCAAGAATGCCAAAACCCTTGAACAATTGCTTCAAGAGTCCGAAATACAATTGAGAAGAAGCATAAACCAATCAAAATATGAATGAACAGCCAGACAAAACAACCGAGGATTCTCACACAGAAACAAAAAAGGACTTGACCAATGATGGCTAAGTCCTTGATATTAAATGGTGCGCCCAGCCAGATTCGAACTGGCGGCCTACGGATTCGTAGTCCGGCGCTCTATCCACTGAGCTATGGGCGCATTTGTTGTATGCTTTTTATAGTGTCTTTGCACGACTCTGTCAAGGTGATTGCCCAGGTGAGGCCAGCATTTGGCTTGAGGAGCAGCTTTCGGCCTTGAGATTTAAAGCAGAATATTTTTTCGCCTTTGCCTCGAGCGAAACGACCCTCCAACCTCCAACATCAATGGGAAACAGGAGACCCGATGATCGGTTACGGTGCGTAACAGTGCAAAATGCGATATCAATGGACAGCCACTTTATGCAGCAGGCGATCTTTGAGGCACGACAGGCTGCCCTTGAAAATGAGGTCCCTGTGGGCGCGGTTCTGGTTGCACCGGATGGTATGGTGCTCGCCGAAGCCCGTAACCAAACGACCAGGTTATGTGATCCAACAGCCCATGCGGAGATTTTGGCATTACGGTCGGCTGCTCAGGCTGTTGGAAACTATCGCCTCTTGGAGACCACCCTTTACGTGACAATCGAACCTTGCATTATGTGCATGGGAGCTCTGCTGCACGCAAGAGTTGCAAGGATCGTCTATGGCGCCAAAGATCCCAAATGGGGGGGCGCCGGCTCCTGTTATGATCTTGCTGCCGACCCTCGCTTTAATCATGTCATTGATGTCCAAGGAGGGGTTCTTGAAAAAGAATGCAGGGAATTGATCCAGGCCTTTTTCCGGCACAAACGCTTGCAAAAGGGGAGCAATGTTGACAACCAGAGGCTCCTTTGATACTGAAACATATAGTCTAATAGAAGAAACAAAAATAAATCACCATTTGCTGTGCGGAGCTGATAATGTCTAATATTGTGGTCATTGGTACCCAGTGGGGAGATGAGGGAAAGGGAAAAGTTGTTGATGTTCTAGCCGAGAAAGCCCGCATTGTAGTCCGGTTTCAGGGAGGAAACAATGCCGGCCACACCATGGTTGTTGCTGGAGAGTCTTTTATCAGTCACCTGATACCCTCCGGAATACTTCACCCGGACAAGATATGCGTAATCGGAAACGGGGTGGTGGTGGACCCGGACGTCTTGATTCAAGAAATCCAGGATCTGCAAGCCCGTGGCATTTCCGTAGGACCCGACAACCTCCTGGTCAGCGAAAATGCTCATTTGATCATGCCCTATCATAAGCTGATAGATCACGGCAGAGAAAAGCTGAAGGGAGCCCAGAAACTGGGTACAACCGGCCGCGGAATAGGGCCTTGTTATGAGGACAAAGTAACACGACGAGGTATCCGCTTTTGTGATCTGATTGATCAGGATGTTTTTGAGGAAAAACTAAATAATATCCTGGACGAAAAGAATTTCTACTTAAAAGAGTTCCTCAAATCTGAAACCATTGAACAGGCATCCATTCTGCGGAAATATCTCCCTTACGCAGATGTCCTTCGTCCCCACGTGACCAACGTCTCGATGGTCATTAGTCAAGCATTCAAAGCCGGAGACAATGTCCTCTTTGAAGGGGCTCAGGGTACCCATCTCGATATTGACCACGGAACCTACCCTTTCGTGACCTCATCCAACACGGTTGCCGGAAATGCGTGCTGCGGCGCCGGCATTGGCCCTACCCAGATCCATGCTGTCATTGGCATAGTAAAGGCTTACACGACTCGCGTGGGAGCTGGTCCTTTTCCCACGGAGCTTCATGACAAAACAGGCGAGTTCATTCAAGAGAAAGGAGTCGAGTTTGGCGCCACCACGGGAAGGCGGAGAAGATGCGGATGGCTCGATACGGTGATGGTCCGCAATTCTGCTCGCTTAAACAGTCTCACAGGTCTTGCTATAACAAAACTCGATGTTCTGAGCGGCCTTGAGACCCTCAAGATCTGCATGGCCTATCAACATGAGAAACATCGACTCCACGAGTTCCCCGCCTCTTTAAAGGCGCTCGACCTGTGCAAACCCGTCTTCGAGGAGATGCCAGGATGGTCTGAGGATATCACAGGAATTCAAAACATCGATGAGTTGCCCGAGAACGCCAGGGCCTATCTCAAGCGGTTGGAAGAACTGGTGGAAACCCCGATTCAAATGGTTTCCGTCGGCCCCGGACGCCAACAGACCATAGTCATTGAAAATCCTTTTGATGGCCGCTAATGAGATGGTCGACTACGAGAGACTCGGGAGCCCCTGTCCACGTAAATATTGACAATTTCAGAGAAGTGGCCTAAAGATTAGTATTAAGTCGGGACGTGGCTCAGCCTGGTAGAGCACAGCGTTCGGGACGCTGGGGTCGCTGGTTCAAATCCAGTCGTCCCGACCAAGTAAAATCAATAGGTTAGCCGCTCTTTCGAGAGCGGCTTTTTTCTTTATTTTGGTAATGTATTACCAGTCATTTTCGGGGGATTTCCAGGGGCGGGAGTTTGTTGATCGTTTTGCGATGGAGCCTTAAGTCGGCAAAAGTTTACCAATGTTTTGGGGCGGCTGTCATGCAGCTCGTGAGGCCTTATCAATATCAATAATCTTTTTCCCTTCAATGTAGTCCTTTGTTTCATAGCTGGCGATCTTTTGCAGTTTCTTGGTAATCCGGGCCATCCTCTCAATCTTATCCATGATACGCTCTATGTGGTTGTGCAGCGGATTTTCCTCTAACAAGTCATTGAGTGAACGTTCGCAACATGCGAATAGTACTTGCATTGGTTGGCTGAATTCATGGCAGATGGCACCGGCCATTTCTTGGACTCCTTGCAACCTTTCTCTCTGGAACCGCTCCCGCTCCAAGAGCTTCAGTTGAACCACTTTTTTTTCTAAGCTCTTAACCTGCCCTTCCAATTCTTTATATGTTGGCCTCTTGCTCACTGCAAATTCCCTTTACAAGATGGAGACTGCAGGAATTGTGCCAAAATGCTGCAAAGACGTAACACTGTATAATTCCAAATAATACAAGAGACATGTCGAGACACACGGAGAGGTAAGCTTGAGGCAAGCTGCTCTAGATGGTCCTGTTTTGTCAAAGTTTTGACTCTTGGTAAAAATCTGAGCCCAGAGGACGCGACTCTGGTTATCCCCAAAAAAGGCCCCTGACGCCAGTAAAAACCAGGGGCCTTTGAAAGGAAGGTGGCTACGACAAGTCTCCCACCCAAGGTTATTGTATGAAAACATCGTGCCAAAACAGCAAATTGAGGCTATTCACCTTGTTTCTAGGCAGTTAGCCACAATCACACAAAAAACGAAGCCTTCGTTGTTGGTAATAAATGTCACAAATTGAGAAAAGAAATGCCACACCCTAAAGCAATTTTATCTTGACAATGGGAATCACAACGTAGTAATTTAATTATTGTCGAATTCAGGAGCCGAAGCTCCTATTATATTGTATTCGGGAGCTAAAGCGCCCGCCATCTTTTCAGAAGTTTCTAACATTTAACACCACTTAAGGCCTAAAATCGAGCCACGAAGGTTCAGGTCAGCAGAAATGACCAGCCTTTGTGGCTTTTTTTTTGGGGGGGAAAAAGGAGGAAATTATGAAAAAGGGTACTGTGTTTGCTACGTTGTCGGTATTAACTCTCATTATGGCAGGTCCGGCTTTGGCTCATTACGGGATGGTCATACCCTCTGACCAGATGGTGATGCAAGGAGAAAACACCAATATCAAAGTGGACCTCATGTTCTGGCATCCGTTTGAAGGCCATGGCATGGAACTGGTGAAACCTGCCAAGTTCGGCGTGTTGGCCAATGGTACTGAGAAAAAGCTGCTTGGTTCTCTCAAATCCACCAAGACAGAAGGCCATCAAACATGGACCACTACATACAAAATCAAGCGCCCCGGAGTTTATGTGTTTTATATGGAGCCTAAACCCTACTGGGAGCCGGCAGAGGACTGCTACATTATCCATTACACCAAAGCCGTGGTAACTGCCTTTGGCGATGATGAGGGTTGGGACGAGGAGATCGGACTCAAGACAGAGATTGTCCCCCTGTCCAAACCTTTCGGACTGTACGCCGGTAATGTTTTCCAGGGGATCGTAAAGCTGGACGGAAAACCTGTACCATATGCCGAGGTTGAGGTTGAGTACTACAATGAGGATGGCAAACACACTGCGCCGACCGACTATATGGTGACCCAAACCGTAAAGGCGGATGGCAATGGTGTTTTTACCTATGCCACCCCAAAGGCCGGTTGGTGGGGTTTTGCCGCTCTGAACACCTCCGATGTCACGAAAAAATACCAGGGCGTGGAAAAGGATATCGAACTTGGAGCCGTGCTCTGGGTCAAGTTTCACGACATGAAATAAACTATGCATATCTCAGAAGGGGTGCTGTCCCCAAGTGTACTCATAGCGGGAGCGGCTCTAACAGCTACAGGTGTTGCTATTGGCCTGAGAGGCCTTGATCATGAAGAGATTCCTTCTACGGGGATACTCTCCGCCGCTTTTTTTGTGGCCTCTCTGGTGCACGTTCCTATTGGCCCTTCTTCAGTCCACCTGGTCCTTAATGGCCTGTTGGGTTTGATTCTTGGCTGGAAGGCCTTTCCCGCTATCCTGGTCGGTCTTGCACTCCAGGCCCTCCTTTTTCAGTTTGGCGGCATCACATCGCTTGGTGTAAACACACTGAATATGGCCCTTCCTGCCGTCATATGCTACTATTTGTTTGCATGGGGTGTGAAGAAGGGCGCCAGGCAGCTCGTATTTACTGTTACGGCCTTTGCGTGCGGCGCTTGTGCTGTTTTGATCAGCGGCGTGCTCGTGGGCTTTTCCCTGTATCTCACTGGCGAGGCTTTCCTGCCTGCAGCCAAACTGGTGGTTGCTGCTCACATACCTGTTATGCTCATTGAGGGGGGCTTGACAACCGCTTGTGCCCTCTTTCTCAGGAACGTAAAACCGGAATTGCTGGAGGGACAGTATGTGCCGGAATCGTCATAGTTCTCACACAGCCGGCGCCAGCCGCCGGATTGTCTATTTTCTCTTAGTACTGGCATCGCTGGTTTTATGCGCTATGCCTGCCTGGGCCCACAAGGTTATGATCTTTGCCTGGGTGGAAGGAGATACGGTTTACACGCAGAGCAAGTTCAGCGGAGGCAAGAAGGCCAGGAATTCCACGGTAGTCGTTTACGACAAGCAAGGAAACCAACTCCTGGAAGGAAAAACCGATGAAAAAGGTGAGTTTTCCTTCAAGCTACCCAAAAAGACCGGCCTCAGGATTGTCTTGAAGGCTTCCATGGGCCATATGGCGGAGTGGACTATACCGGCCGAGGAGATTGCGGCAGTCGATGATGAAGCCAAAGGCAACTCTTCTGAAATTGCCGTTGGAGTCGCAACCAAAGATGCCGCCATTTCGACGGACCCCGAGAGGAGCATCGAACTGCCTGGAGTCACTGCTGTCGGCTTGAACCGACAGCAGGTCAAGGCCCTCATCGATGCCTCCCTCGACAGGAAGCTTGCGCCTATCCAAAAAATGCTCACAGACTCCCTCGATCATGGCCCCACGCTGACCGAGGTGATAGGTGGCATAGGCTATATCTTCGGTCTCGTTGGAGTGGCGATGTATTTTTCAAGCAGACGAAAAAAGGGTAGCGCCATCAGATAAGCAGAAGTATTATCTATATTCGGAAGCAGGCCGTACACACAGGAAAGCCGCCTAGGGATTCAACCCTGAGCGGCTTTCCTGTCTGTACCTTATGCAATTCTTACTATTTTCTAAGCACCCTATTCCTGCAAAGGCCTGCTATGCCAATCAAGCTGGTTCCAAGCAAGAGCATGGCGCCTGGTTCGGAAAACGGCGCGAGGACCCGGCTCCCCCCTATGACAACCGCCATGGCGGCCGGGGTGAGAAAGAATACTGACAGCAACAAGGCCATGGCACAAATTCTCATCAACTTCTTCATCCCTTCCATTCTCCTCGCTTTTTCCCTTTCCCTGTGAGTTATCGTTTTAAATCGCTGTGATAGTTGACCGCCCCAACTCCTTTTTCTGTTATTTTGACTGAAGGGAGAAATCTTGTAATGTCGTGATGATACGCTATACCGGA
Organism: Deltaproteobacteria bacterium; assembly: GCA_016930875.1. NCBI lineage: Bacteria > Pseudomonadati > Myxococcota > Myxococcia > Deltaproteobacteria bacterium. The sequence goes on from JAFGFW010000059.1 coordinate 10,831, forward strand.
TAAGATTTCTCACCCCGCCCACCAGCGGGGTTCGAAATGACAAAGGGTGTGAACTGTAACAAATTATCTACCCTCTTTTGAAAAACCTCTTCCGCCCAAAACCAGCAAAGCAAACAAGGCCGGTACCAAGTAGAAGCATGGTGGCTGGTTCGGGGACGGGGGCTGCGCCTTCGATCACATCGTTTGCGCAGGTCATGGTCCAGTGGAAACCCAGTTCCTCGAGACTCCAAGGGAGTCCTGTAATGTCAATATCGAACGAATAGGAACCACCTAAGTATCCGTTCACAGTTCCTGACCGTGCAGCTACTAAACCATTCGGATCTACGAACACCTCTTGACCATTTCAGTAGATCCAGCCGCTTGATGGCATTGCCTTTTCGGAAAGCACAATATTGCTATCAGTAATTGCATACAAAGAAGCGGTGCTCACATCAAAAGCGTACTCCCACTTTTCACCCGTCAAATGATTGTCTGAA
>JAFGFW010000060.1 GCA_016930875.1 Deltaproteobacteria bacterium
AGCTTATTTGTCACATAATGTCAACCTAAAAATGTTAATAAGAGTATTTTACAGGCACTTGATCACGTAATATGAGGCGTACACCCACTCCCACCATAAGCGTCAGCTTTTCAATTCACGCTAGAGATATTTATTTGTTTTGTCGTCCCCGTGTTTTGCCTTTTTCTTGATATTGGCCCTGATCATGATAGCATGGATAAAAAATGTTGGTGACCCTTCGCCATCAGGCTCGAAAGGCACATCATAAAAGCGCGGTATGTCATGTTCAGCACAGAGATCTTGGACAAGAAAATGGAGGAACTCAGGGAGAGTGCGGAACGGCAAAGAAGGAAGATGTTAGATACGCTCGTTGATTCCTTTTCCGCTTGGCTGAAGAGTTTTCCTTTTCTGGTGCATATGTGATTGGTTCGCTCATGGAACCTTATAAGTTTTTTTCTGATTCTGATAAAGCCAGGTCGTAATAGTGCTCGGCAAAGTCGGGTCTTAGGGCCACGGCCCGCTTGTAGGCGGCAATAGCCTCATCCCATTTCCCGAGTCTCAGATAGGAAAGGCCCACGTTGTTGTGCAGCGGTTTTTTCTTGCGCGCCATTTCTTTTCCCTTTTGAAGTAAGTCCTCAATAAGTCCAGGCAATATTGGAAAACCCCCCTCAATCCCTCTTTTCAAAAGGGGGAAGGAGCCCTAAATGCGAGTGAATTATTCTAATCTATCAGAAGGGGCCGGAAAACCTATTGAAAACTATCTGAGAATGGTTTCATGGTCAAGGTGTTTTGAAAGGCTCAGCCAGTCAATAGTCAACTATTTCGGCGGGATTTGATAAAGCGAGATCGTTCGATTTAAATGGAATTTTGAAGGTAACTGCATTATCCTGATTTTTCCAATGGCAAGGCCACATTGTATTCCCTGGTCGCACTCGATGAAAAGAGCACGGCTTCGTAGATCTGTTCAAAGGAAAAAGTGTCATTTCCCACCACATAGTGGGGCGGCTCAGGATCAAAGGCAAGGCCAAAACGGCCGGGCTCTTGAAAGAGCGAGGTGCCCGGCAGGACATGCAGGATACTCATGACGATACGTGAAGGCTTCAAACCCATGGCGAAAGCTACAGAAGCAACACAACGAAAGAAATTATCCCCTGGCAGGCCCACAATCAAGTCACACCAGACTTCAATACCGGCCTCTTGCATCAGACGTACGCCGCGGGCAAATTTTTCGGGGTCAAAATAACGGCCAATGCGCTTTTGTGTTTCCGGGATGGCCGTCTGGGGCCCTGTTTCAACGCTCTGTACACCGGCCTGAACCAGATAGTTGACTGTTTCCTCGTCCACTTGTTCCGTAAAGACCTCGATTGTTCTTAGCCGGGTGTCATATCTATTGGCGTCACGAAGAATGCCGGTGATCTTTCGCAGATGCTTGGGATTCAGGTTAAAGACCGAATCAACAAAATGGAAGCTTCTGATGCCGGGATCTCCCATGACAAGTTCGACCTCGGCCTTCACGCGCTCATAGGAGAAAAAGCGAAGGCCTTTGTGACGTCCGCCTTCATAACAGAAACCGCACCGGAACGGACATCCCCGGAAAGACTGTAGATAGGTCACACCGTCTCGCGGAGTCAATACCCCCGTGAGATATGGAGAAGGGATCTCATCCAGGTCTTTGATGGGTGGGCGGTCTTGGTTTCTTACCACCTCCTGGCCCCTGCGGAAGGAGATGCCGGTGATATCTTCCAGGCAGCCCTTCCTCGCGAAGTAGTACTTGATCAGGTCCAGGAAGACCGCTTCACCTTCGTCATGCACTCCCACATCCAAGGCCTGATTTTTTTCAAGGTACTGATCGGCGACGGGGCCTACCTCCGGGCCACCCACAACGATGGGTACATCGGGCATAATCTGTTTGACGGATCGGGCCAGTTCCAGGATCTTTTCCATACTCCAGCAATAGCAGGAAAGGCCGAGGAGATGGGGTTTGTACTCTGTGATGTAATAGAGGGCCTGGCGGACATCGCCCTCTTCATTGCTGAAGCTCAAGATTTCGATTTGTGTCCTGCGGGAAACCGTGGTGTCTTTCAGGGCGAACGCCTTGATGTAACCCAGGGCGAGGGAATCGTGGCCGGCTGCGTTAAAAGAAATAAGGAGAATTCGACTCTTACTGTTCGGCATTCAGTGATCCTGTATTGAGTAGCTGCCTCAAATCTTCCAAATAAGGCGATGAGGAAACAGCCCGGAATTCTCGCGAGCCCTTTTTGTGAACATAATCTTCAGGCGGTCCGCTGCAAATATCTTTGTATGCGCAACCACGACACCCTGTCGGTCTTTCTCCTTCCTGGATGGCAGGCTGAATCAATTCGGCCACATGCATTTCACCTGCCTTCATCAAGCAGGGCGGAAAACCCTCGCACACAGACCAGGTTCGATTAAGCGTGGCCACTTTCATGGCATTGGCAATAACCCGGGCTGCCTCACCCAGTAAAAAATCAGAACCCCTTCGGGCTAAGACGATGCGATCGACCCCAAAGGATATGAGCAAGCTCACAATAGAAGTCAGGTCTTCAAGGTTTGCCCGGCTGACTGCCACACGGGCCCCTACATAAATAGAATTCCCATACTCATCCGATCTCGACAGCGTGCTCGCATTCCGGAGTCCTTGGAGGGTTTGGTCAAAACTGCCTCTCACACCCGTAACCGCCTCGTGTGTTTCAGGCCTAGAACCGTTTAGCTTTACTTCAAATAGGCGAATACCCTCCTCCGCCAAACTCGTTAGCACATCCCACTCGGCCAGGCTCCGTGCGTTGGTCACGAGCTTGATACGTCTGGCGCCTCGGCTGCGAGCATAGGAAATCAAGGAAACCAGGCCCTTGTGAAGAGTCGGCTCCCCTCCGCAGAATTCAATATTCTCGGGGTCATCCAGAGCATCGAATTCATGAATCAGCTCAGTCAAACTACGATTCTTCTCCTCATTTCTTACGGGACACACGGTGCAGTTGTTGTCACATTCAGAGCCGAGAAAGAGCCTGTGATAGGTAATCATAATAAAAGAATGACATAGAACACATGGGATTGCAAGTTTTCGAGAAATGCAGAAGGCAGATCAAGACGTGAAGAGTCGGTGGATTAGTGTGGGATTCGTGTTATTCGGGCAGAGCCGCTTTAACCTCCTCCAGGACTAATGCAATAATCCTGGGAATCTTCTCCTGTACCTCGGGAGACAGCTCCATGCCCATTTCCATGGACTTTGGTTCAACACCGATCACCGTGGTCTCAGGGGTTTGACCAACAAGTTCTGACAGGTGAACCACTTCCAGAATTCCGATCTGGTGAACCGAGGTTTTGTACGCATCAGGAGATGAGGGAACGTCGTTTATATCAAACCGGTAGATCGAACCAGGAGGGCTTTCGCCTTTCACCGCATCAACCACTATGAGCCGATCCGCCCCTGTTACCACGTTCATGAGTCGGAAACCGTCTGTTCCCCCTTCAATCACTTCCACACCGGCAGGCAAATCCATCTCCATAAGCTTGTTCGCCACGTGGACTCCCACTCCTTCGTCAGACAACAGCAGGTTGCCCACTCCCAGGATCACAATATGTTTGGGGGGGGCATTTCTGCCCCCCCCAACTTTTTTGCAGGTATCCGGTTGCTCAATTTTTGTCATATTTTGCTATTTTTGCTATGCATCCTTGTCATAGCAGGTAAGACAACAGTGCATGCAGCGATTAGCTTCCTTCAACGCTTCTTCTTCCGTAACCGTCAAATCCACCTCAGCATAGGTGTGCTGTCTTTCGTAAGTGCCTGGCTCAAGCTCAGGCTGTTCTATGCGTCCCTTTTTCTCGATGCCTTCGATACTCTTAAACATGGTGCCGGGTATGTGACCACTCATGCGTCTGGGATCTACCCGAAGCCTGTTCTCCGGCATTGCCATGTCTTCTCCCATGAGATATTTGTGAATGCCCCTGGCAGCGCGTCTTCCAGCCCCGATGGCCGCGACCAAAAGCCCGGGCGGTCCCGCACAGTCGCCGCTTGTAAATACGTAAGGGATGGCTGTCTGATGGGTGTCGGGATCATTCATGATCGCGCCCCACTTGGTTTCAAGCCTTGATACTGCCGTCCCTTCTTCGTCCGCAAAGGCAGAATCGGTTGTCTGACCGATCGCCAGGATGAAGTTGTCAATCTCTATCACCGTCTCGGAGCCTTTAACGGCAACAGGGCTTCGTCTGCCGCTGGCATCCGGTTCTCCCAGCTCATTTTTCAGGTACTCTATACCGGTTAGATTCCCCTCGTCGTCAGTCAAGAATTTGGTAGGGGTACACAGCGTCACAAACTCTATGCCTTCGTGTTTACAGGCCTCTATTTCCACCTGGTTTGCGGGCATCTCCTTGATGGTCCGCCGGTAGAGGCAGTAGACCTTCTCGGCCCCCAGGCGAATACTGGAGCGCAGGCAATCCATGGCCACATTACCCCCGCCGATGACGCCAACCTTTTTTCCTATGGGCATCGGATCTCCCAGGCCCTGTCTTCGCAGATAGGTGGTTGCCGGAATTACCCCTTTGACCTTGTCCTCGTCAGGGATCCTGGCAGAGGCATGGTTCATGGCCCCAATGGTCATGAGCACGGCATCAAACCCGCCACCGACAAGGGACTCCAGATCAAAGTCAACGCCGAACTTAACGCCCGTCTTGACGTCTATGCCACCAAGATCGAGAATACGTTTGACATCTTTTCCAAGGATGGCCTTGGGAAGCCGATATTCGGGGATGCCGTAATAGATCATGCCGCCGAACTCGGGCAGCCATTCGAAGATTTTCACCTGATGGCCGAGACGCCTCAAAAAATAAGCCGCAGTCAAACCGCTCGGGCCCCCGCCTACAATGGCCACCTTGTATCCCGTATCCGGGGCGACCGGGATTTTCACTTGTGCAGCATTATCAAAAACCCAGTCAGAACAGAAACGCTTCAGTTGGTTGATGGAAACCGGATCATCGGCCAGGGCTCTTCGACAGGCGTCTTCGCAAGGATGAGGACAAACTCGACCTGTAGAAAGAGGCAACGGGTTGCGTTCCATAATAGTAAGATAGGCCTGGTCGTATTCTTTGTTTTTGATGTGATGGATGTACTTGGGGATATTGATTTCCGCAGGGCAGGTCTGACGGCACGGAGCCAGACGATCGTCAACAAGGTTCATATGGAGAATCCGGTCAGAAGGCTTGGTGACCTGCATGATTCCCTTGGGGCACGCCTTTTCGCAGGCCCCGCAACCCACGCATTTTTCCGCGTCAACTACCGGAAAACCCTCTGGCCCGATTTCAAGGGCGCCAAACAAGCAGGCCTTCACACAACTCCCAAACCCCAGGCAGCCCACGGCGCAGTCCTTGGCCCCTGCATAGAGCAGATAGGCGGCCCGGCAATCATTAACACCCATATAGGAAAATTTTTCGGGTGCCCGGAAACCTCCCGTGCAGGTATTTTGCGATGTCAGAGGCTCTGCTGCGCCCGCCTCCAGGCCGAGAACCGCAGCAACCTTTGCAGCACCGCCGGCGCCCGCTACGATACAAGCACCTACATCCGCTTGACCAGCTACAATCGCCGCAGCACAGGCACCGCAGCCCGTATAGCCACACCCACCGCAGTTGGCGCCGGCCAGACAGTCTGTGACCAGCGCAATGCGCGGATCCTCCCACACATAAAATACTTTAGAGGCAATCCCCAGCAATACGCCACTGACACTACCCAACGCTAACATGAGAAGTAAGGCTTCTAACATTATTCTTACCCCCTAAATCATCCCTTTGAAACCGAGAAACGAAAGGGACATAAATCCAGCCGTAACCAGAGCAATTGAGACATCCTGCAAAGGCCCGGGTACCCTTCCTATGATAATCCGTTCACGCAGGCCTGCAAACAGAATCAGGGCCAGACCAAACCCAGCCGGATAGGCTAATGAAGAAACGAGCATTTCCAAAAAGTTGTATTCTTCCTTAATATTGATTAAGCACACTCCCATAACCGCGCAGTTGGTCGTAATCAGCGGCAAGAAGATACCCAGCCCCGCATAAAGGGCCGGCATGCTCTTCTTCATGAAGATCTCCACAAACTGGACCAGCGCGGCGATCACCACGATGAATACGATAGTCCTTATATACTCAAGCCCTAACGGTTTTAGGAAAACCGCCTCCATAATCCAGGTCACAATCCCTGCCATGGCAAGGACAAAGACCACGGCCATAGCCATACCCGTAGCGTTGTCCATGCTCTTGGACGTTCCAAGAAAGGGGCAGTTACCCAGATACTGAATCAGCAGGATGTTGTTGACCAGGATAGCGCCTACGGCAAGTAAGATATAATCTCCCATTTGACTACTCCTTAACCTAACGAATTTCCTTTTCTCGAGCGGCGTAGCCGCGTTACATAAAATCGCGAAGCGATTCTATTTTCCCGCCAGGTTCATGAGAGCAAGGACCAGGCCCAGGCAAACAAACGCGCCAGGGGCTTCAACCATGAACGTGAAGGGCTGAAAGGACGGCCCGAATAGGTGAATGACAGTACCTACAAATGGAACAGTGATGGTGCCGGCACCGAAGATTTCACGAATAGCGGCCAAGACAGCCAAGGCAATCGTGAATCCCACGCCTATGCCGAGCCCGTCCGCTGTCGAAGCTACCACGCCATTCTTGGAGGCAAAGGCCTCGGCTCGGCCAAGGATAATACAGTTCACCACGATTAGAGGGATAAAGATACCGAGTTGTAGAAAAAGCGGATAGGTAAAGGCCTGCATAACAAGTTCCACGATTACCACAAACGTGGCGATGATGATGATGAAACAGGGTACCCTCACCTGACTCGGTATACTCTTACGCAGCATAGAGACCAGGATATTGGAAAACACAAGAACAAAGGTGGCCGCAACCCCCATCCCGACGCCATTTGCCACAGTCTTGGTCACCGCCAAGGTCGGGCACAACCCCAGAACAAGTCTGAAAGGCGGGATTTCATCCCATAATCCCTTGGTAAATTCTTGAACAATTGTTTTGGCCATTATTCTTCTCCCTACTTGGCAAAAGCCTTGGCTTGCTCTATGATTTGCGGCTTCAGTTTACTATAGAATGCTTCGCTATCCGTAACACCTGCACATACACCCCTTGACGTGACCGTGGCTCCTGACACTGCGTCAACCTCTCCACCATCCGGCTTAACCTTGAAAGGCTTAGTAATGGACATCCCCTTGAACTGCGCCCCGAAAGACGGATCATCTTTCGCCCTGGAGCCGAGGCCCGGGGTCTCAGAGTGGGTGGTGACTCCTATACCCAGTAGTTCGTCCGTCTCAATGTTAACACCCACCATGATGCCGACATCTCCCCCAAAACCTTTGCCAAAGGCCTCATAGGCTACGGCATTGGCCTTGCCATCGAATACCCCGACATAAAAGCTCCTCTCCACCTCACCGTCTTTGATCTTGAAGCGATCGACGAGCGGATCATTAGTGCAGCCCTCTAAGATGTTCTTGATGGCAGGGCCCTTTACAAACTTAAGCTGCTGGTATTCAATTTGCGACGCCGTCCCCATTTTAACAGCCCACAGCAACCATCCCGAAACGGCTGCCAGAACGCCAAGAACTACAATCATTCTTATGATATCACGCATTTTCTATCACCTTTCCAATCGCTTTGGGTCTAATCTTATCCAGAAGGGGATTGGCAAGATTCATAAGCAGGATGGAAAAAGGAACACCGTCCACATAGGCCCCAATATTTCTGACAAGCACGGTCATCACCCCGGCCAAGACCCCGAAAATCAGCATGGGAATGAAATTTGCCGGAGACGAGGACTCCTCAGGCACAAGAAAAAAGGCTGCAATCAATGTATAACCGGCAAAGAGATGAAACATCGGGCCGGCATACTGACTTGAATCGGAGAGGTTGAACAGGAGCGCCGTCACAAAGACGCCTGCCAGAAATGAAAGGGAGATCTCCCATCGCATGTATCCCCTTAAGATGAGGTAAAGGCCGCCTACAACAAGTCCCAGGCCGAACGTAGAGCCGATCGCCCCTGCCTGTCTGCCCATAAATAGGTCGCCCAGGCTAAACTTCGTGATCGCCCCCGGGCCAAACGCCTTCAAATCGGCCAGGGGATACGTCATGGCAAAACCCAGGTCATAATTGCGAAGGGCTTCATTGAAATCAAAGATGCCTTTGAACGAAATAACGAGCATGGCCAACGCGAGAAGGGGCGGATTCAGGGGATTAAACCCAATGCCACCAAATATCTGTTTTCCCACGATAATGGCAATAAAGGTTCCCAGTGCAATTAGCCACCAGGGAGCAGTGGCTGGCATGAGCATTCCCAGCAGGAGCCCGGTGACTGCTGCGCTGCCGTCACCAATAGGGGCAGGTTTTTTCAAAATCGCACTCCAAACCAGTTCCCAGATCATGGCGCAGGCCATGGAAAAAGCAATGACCGCAAGGGCCGGCGCACCATACTGGCGTATGCCCATCAACACCGCAGGGAGTGCGGCAATCATAATATGGTAATTCTTTGTGGATAACCTACTACCGTCGTGCCAATAAGGCGCGTGGGCCACGACGAGTCTCTTTTGACTACTCATTGGCTGCCTCCGCGGTTTCCATCAGGCTAAGTTCGTATTTTCCCAACATAATATACTGAAAGATCGGAATCCTGGACACGCAAACGTAAGAACACAACCCGCACTCAATACAGCAATCCAAATCATACATGTTCCTCGCATCCTCATATAGGCGGGCCTCCAAAAACCGAACAAGCATGTTGACCGGGATCTTGACCGGACATATCCTGACACACTCCCCGCAGTTGGTGCAGGGGTAATCTGTTACCTGGGCGCTGTCGGCTTCATCCTGCACCACAATGCCGTCAGTTACGGGCTCAACCGGCAGGTCTTCCGAATAGGTAGCCGTGCCTCTCATGGGACCTCCGAGAATAAGACGATCCCGATCGCTCAACGAGACATCGCAGGCTTGAAGCACATCCCCTATGCGGGTTCCGATTCTGGCCCTCACGTTTCTGGTACTACCATCTTTGCCCACTACGGTAACGACCTTGGTCACACTGGGCCGGCTCGCACTAAAGGCAGTCCCAATAGCTGCCACGGCTTCCGCGCTCATGAAGACGGCTTCTGTGTCCTCCACGGTATCGCCCGCTAAGACCACCTGACCCAACAAGTCCTTCATTACCATGTGAGGCAGGCTGTCAGGGTATGTGCCACTCACTGTCTTTACTTCCGCACCTGTAGTCGTGGCCTGCTGAACAAGATTTTCAGGCACGGTAATGACGATGCGGTTTGCGCCGGTAATTTTTTTAAGCGCTTGAACACCGCTCTTGACGGCAGGGGTTTCATTTTGGACCACATATTGGTTAACTGTCAGGAGCAAGTCCTGATCCATGCCGTTGATTACGATAGTCCGTATGGTTTTTTCCGGATCGGAAAAGGCTTTGAACGAAGGGTTTCCGGGAGCGTATTCAAAGAACTTCATGGCCGTATCAAGGGTCGGCTCGTTTTTGAACTGATCATCCCAGTTATCTTGGCCGCTGGCGTCGATGGTGATGGCTGAATACTTTTGCGCCAGGGGCCCAACATGTGGCGCCAAGGCAGATATGGTGCCGGTGACAGAGGAGATGACGTATTCGGCGCTCTCCGGTGACGCAGAGAGCCTCTGTCCGGTTTTGACAGCGTCACCCACCTTGAGTGTGCTCGGAGGCCCTCCGTTTTGCGACACCTTTAACAACAGGGTCACCTTTTTAGGGAGTGGAAGCTCTTGGACCGAGTCCGGTACCAGGTTGTACTGCAGCCTCGGCTTTACTAAACCTAAGAACGATCTCTTTATCATAGCTCGATCCTTTGTTCTATAATCCCATTAGCGGTCGCTACATGACATGACATGCCGCACACTCAACCGGCCCGGCCCCACTCTCTTCGTGGCAGCCTTTGCAGTTCGTATGGAGTGCGTCACCCCTCTTGGGGTCGCTGTCTGGGCCATGGCAATCCTCACCACTGCACGACATAGACCCGTCTCCCTGCTCCTCATGATGGCAATCATCACAGGCAACGCCATAGCCTTCGTCAGTCGTATGAGTCTTGTGATCATACAGAACTTTTCCTGCATTGCTCTTGAACATGATCCTTACAGGTTCCTCAGGGCTTTGCTGCGGGAAGGCGGCATAACAGACAACTCCTACGACGAGCAAGATTGCTGCGAGGGCAAAGGCCAATGCTTGTTCGTTCTTTGAGGTCATTTTGTATCACGTTCCTTTCGCTCGGCTACTAATACTAATATTGAAAAGCCGATTTTCCGTTCATGTTAAACGCGTTTCAAAGTCGTCAAGCCCTTAGCAAGTATCAAGGACAGTGTCAAGGAAAAAGTAGGCCCATTATCATGCTATCAGTATATGTTAGGTAATTGGCCCTTGAAGCAAAACCAGATTGTACGGACCTTTTTGGCCTTGCCTGGAATTGTTCGTCCTTCGACAATTTTTCTTGACAACTCTGAACCTCAATGCTATAGGCATTGCCACTTTAGTTATAATAAGGGTACAGAAGAATATAAGGATATGATGGTTACCAAGGTACTGAAGTGTCACCATGTGTAACTAGTGTCTATCCAGAAATCCCTCTTTATGTCATTTCGACCGAAGGGAGAAATCTAAAACCTAAACCTACGTGCTTTCAATACCATACGATTTCTCGCTTCGCTCGAAATAACAACTTTGTCCAGTTTCCGGATGGAAACTAAGTAAGTAATTCCAATCCATTATTTCACGATTACTTGGGAGTAAGGCATGCGGTTGGCCACATTGGTGAAGCTGTAAGGGCTACTCGCCTCCCAACAAGACCAGACGCAGGAGAAAACATGAAAAATGCTGTAGGTTCGGTTTTGGTAGTAGGCGGCGGCATCGCGGGGATGCAGGCGTCCCTGGATCTTGCCAATTCAGGCTATTATGTTCATCTTCTCGAAAAAAAGCCTGCTATCGGCGGAGGCATGGCCCAGCTTGATAAGACATTCCCTACCAATGAATGCACCATGTGAATTATCTCGCCCAAGCTGGTCGAGGTCGGCCGGCATCTTAATATAAATCTGATCACCAATGCTGATCTGGAAAGTGTCACTGGAGAAGAAGGCAATTTCCAGGTAACGGTTCACAAGCGCCCCCGATATATCGATCTGGGAAAATGCACCGCGTGCGGCGAATGCGCCGAGGCTTGCCCGGTAACAGTCCCCAGCGAGTTTGACGAGGGGCTCGGAACCAGAAAAGCCGCTTTCAAGCTTTATGCCCAGGCCATTCCGAGCGGCTATGCGATCGAGAAGCTCGACCGCTCTCCTTGTACGAATGCCTGTCCCAATCACGTCAATGCCCACGCATATGTAGCACTAATCGGTAAGGGTAAGTACAAGGAGGCAATGGCGGTCATTCTCCGGAACCTCCCCTTCCCAGGAGTCATAGGTCGTATTTGCCCCCATCCCTGCGAATCTGCGTGCAGGCGAGGCGAGGTGGATGCCCCGGTGTCGATCTGTGCCCTGAAGCGCTTTGTTGCTGATCAGGTGGACATAGAGGATCTGCCAGTCCCCGAAATCGAGAAACGCGACGAAAAGGTTGCCATTATCGGCGCCGGCCCGGCTGGACTCACCGCCGCCCATTTTCTTGCCCTGGAAGGCTATCAGGTTACTGTGTTTGAGGCCCTGCCAGTGGCCGGCGGCATGTTGAGGGTGGGCATTCCGGACTATCGCCTGCCGCCTGAAGTGCTGGAAAAGGAAATCCGTGCCGTCACCCGGCTCGGGGTGGAGATCAGGTTCAATACAGCGCTTGGCAGGGATATCACAATGGATGAGCTTCGGGCTCAGGGCTTCAAGGCGATCTATCTAGCCATTGGGGCACATAAGAGCATGAAGCTCAACATTGCAGGCGAGGACGCAAAAGGAGTAACGCACGGCGTGGATTTCCTTCGTCAGGTCAATCTACGCGAGATCACTAAAGTGGAAGGAAATGCGGTGATCGTCGGCGGTGGTGATGTGGCCATTGATGCGGCCCGCTGCGCCTTGCGGGTGGGGGCTGAAAAGGTCACTATCCTCTATCGCCGCAGCCGTGAGGAGATGCCGGCCCGCGAAAATGAGGTGGAGGACGCCCTTGCCGAGGACATTGAGATCCAGTACTTGACCGCACCGCAGCAGATTCTCACCAAGGAGGATCAGGTAGTTGGCATTGAGTGTGTCAGGATGGAACTGGGAGAACCTGACTCTTCTGGCAGAAGACGGCCGGTTCGGGTGCCCGGGAGTGAATTTATTGTCGAAACAAACCTGGCAATCCCCGCTATTGGACAGACGCCGGATTCGTCCTTCCTTGCTGAAACAGCTGGCGTGGCTCTGAGCCGTTTTGGAACCATCGAGGCCGATGACATAACTTTTGCCACCAACGTAGAGGGTGTTTTTGCAGGCGGCGACGCCCAGACCGGTCCCTGGGTAGCGATAGGCGCTGTGGCCGCGGGCCGCGAGGCCGCTATTTCAATATCGCGTTACCTCAAGGGCGAGGACCTCAGCGCTGGTCGGGAGCCAGTGGAGCTGCCCCAGGAGAATTTCCGGGCGATTCCTGAAGACATCGAGAAAAGACCCCGTGCTGAAATGTCCGCTATCTCCGATGCTGAAAGGAAAACAAGCTTTGCCGAAGTGGAGCAGGGGCTCACTGAAGAGCAGGCCAAGGCCGAGGCCGAGAGATGCCTTAACTGTATGACTTGCTGCGAGTGCTTCCAGTGTGTGGAGGCATGCAAGGCAGAAGCCGTAGATCACAGCATGCAGCCGGAGACTGTTACCTTAGAAGTTGGTTCGATCATTGCCGCTCCAGGTTTTAAGTCCTTTGATCCGAGTCGCTTTGACACTTATTCTTATGCCAGCCACCCGAATGTGATCACCAGCATGGAATTTGAGCGTATTTTGAGTGCCGGCGGTCCCTTCCTGGGTCATCTGATACGTCCTTCGGACCACAAGGAGCCCGAGAAGATCGCCTGGCTCCAGTGCGTGGGTTCCCGGGATACTAACCGGTGTGACAATGGTTACTGTTCAGCCGTCTGCTGCATGTATGCCATCAAGGAGGCGGTCATAGCCAGGGAGCACAGCAAGGAGCCTCTGGATACTGCCATCTTTTTCATGGACATGCGCACATATGGAAAGGAATTCGAGCAGTATTACAACCGGGCAGAGGAAAGTGGCGTGCGCTTTGTGCGCTGCCGGTTGCACAGTATTAATCCGGTGCCTGGTTCAGATGACCTTGAGCTTCGTTACGCGACCGAAGATGGCAGAGTCGAAAATGAAAAATTCGACATGGTAGTGCTCTCCATCGGTCTTGAACCTGCCACTGGCGTGGCAGAGCTGGCGGAAAGGCTCGGAATCGAGCTTGATCATTACAAATTTGCTAAGACCAGCAATTTTGCTCCAGTGAGTGCATCTCGTCCGGGGATCTATGCCTGCGGGGCCTTTCAGGAACCCAAGGATATCCCCTGTTCGGTGATGGAGGCATCAGCAGCGGCAGGCGCGGCAGCCAGCAGGCTTGCCGAGGCGCGGCATACTCTGGTCAAAGAGAAGACTTTTCCCGAAGAGCGGGATATCAGCGCGGAGGAAACCCGCATCGGTGTTTTTGTTTGCAACTGCGGTATAAACATCGGCGGCGTGGTACGCGTGCCGGAAGTGGCAGAATATGCCAAGACCCTTCCGAACGTTGTCTATGTGCAGGAGAATCTGTTTTCATGTTCGCAAGACGCCCAGGACCAACTATGCGAGGTGATTAAAGAGCAAAATTTAAACCGGGTGGTGGTGGCCTCGTGCTCGGCGCGGACCCACGAGCCTCTTTTCCAGGAAACTATGCGTAACAGTGGTCTGAACAAATACCTCTATGAGATGACCAATATCCGTGATCAGTGCTCCTGGGTACATGCCAACGATCCTGACGGCGCCACTGAAAAGTCCAAAGACCTGGTGCGAATGGCAGTTTCCAGGGCTTCGATTATCGAGCCCCTGCCCATGCCATCGGTCTCCGTCACACCGGTCGGTTTAGTGGTGGGCGGCGGTGTGGCCGGAATGGTGTGCGCCCTTACTATAGCCCAGCAGGGATTCAAGGTGCACATTGTCGAAGAGAAGGATCGCCTGGGTGGCCACGCCCTGAAGTTAAAGAACTCCTGGAAAGGCGAAAGCATACCGGAGTATGTGAGCAAACTGGTTGATGACGTAACCGGGCACGAGAACGTTGAGGTGCATCTTAACGCCAAGATCAAGGAGGTTTCCGGTTTTGTCGGAAACTTTGAGACTACCATTGGCCTAAATGGCGCAGGGGAGACCAAAAAGATTGAACACGGGGTAGTGGTGCTTGCGACGGGCGCGCACTCCATCAAGCCGGATGAATATCTCTATGGCAAGAATGACCGTGTCTTCCGCTGGCACGAATTGGATGAAGCGTGGGAGAGTGACCCTGTTAAGAACGCCACGAATGCCGTCTTTATCCAGTGTGTGGGTTCCCGGCAGCCTGAGCGCCCTCACTGCAGCAAGATCTGCTGTACCTTCTCAATCCAAAAGGCAGTAGAGCTTAAGAAACGGAACCCTGACTTGAACGTTTACATCCTTTACAGGGACATCCGGACCTACGGGGAACGGGAGGATCTTTACAGAGAAGCCCGGAACCGGGGCGTCATCTTTATCCGCTACGACCCGGAAAATAAGCCTGTTGTCAAAGAGACTGATGGAGGCGCCCTGGAGGTGACTGTGATGGATCCCGTGCTCCAGCGGCCCGTCACCCTCAAGCCCGACTTTATTACCCTGGCCACGGCCATCTATACCCGTGGCCTTGAGGAACTGGCGCAGCTCTTTAAGGTGCCTCTGAGTCAGGACAATTTCTTCCTGGAAGTCCACATGAAGCTGCGGCCAGTGGACTTTGCTGTTGACGGCGCCTTTGTCTGTGGCCTGGCCCATTTTCCTAAACCGATTGAGGAAAGCATCGCCCAGGCCCAGGCGGCTGCAGCTCGGGCCGCAACTATCCTGGCACAGAAAGAAATTGAGGTAGAAGGGGTCGTATCGAGCGTGGATGAGGCCCTTTGCAGGGGCTGTGGCAAGTGTGTGGACGTCTGCCCCTTTGGCGCGCCGGAATTGATAGAACTAAGAGATGGCATCATGGTCTCTCACGTCAGAGAGGCAATGTGTAAGGGCTGCGGTGCCTGCGCAGTGGCCTGCCCCACCGGCGCTGCTGCTATTCGCCATTTTACGGACAGGCAGGTGCTCACCATGGTCGAGGCCGCCCTCGGCGGATAGATTCGAATAAAGGAAAAAATAACATGAGTGGAGAACACGAACCAAAAATCGTAGCGTTTTGTTGCCACTGGTGTGCCTATGCCGCCGCTGATCTGGCTGGAGTAAGCCGCTTTCAATATCCTGCCAACATCCGTGTTATCCGCGTGATGTGTTCGGGCCGGATTAATCCCAATTTCATCCTGAAGGCTTTTCAATTGGGTGCTGACGGGGTACTTGTAAGTGGCTGACACATTGGTGACTGCCATTACCTGGATGGTAATGAGAAGGCTATACGGGTCATCGAAATGACTCGTGAATTGCTGACACTTCTTGGCATCGACAATGACCGTCTGGCCCTGGAATGGGTTTCGGCTGCCGAGGGAGTCCGTTTTGCTGAAGTCGTCAGGTCGTTCACCCAAAAGATCAAGGACTTGGGGGCATCTCCTCTGCGAGAAGCCGCATGAGCTTGTAGCTGGGGGGTTCGCTCCGATTTCGCTGATATACCCAGTACTCCAAGACTCCATTATTCCATAACGTAATGCCGATGGGGGCTAAATAATGAGCATGGAAGAAACAATAAGCAACCTAATCAATGAGACCAAGGCTTACTACTGTTTAGACTGCGGAGTTTGCACAGGTAGTTGCCCGGTGGCACGCTGTTCTCCCACGTTTTCACCGCGGCTAATGGTTGAAAAGGCCCTTATGGGCAAGGCCGAGGACTTCCTCTCGGACCCGGACGTGTGGTCATGTCTTACCTGCGCCCGGTGTACGCACAGGTGCCCGGCGGACATTAACTATCTGGAGTTTACCAGGGGCATCAGGCAGGAGGCGCTGAAGCTTAACAACAAGGGAATTCCGGCCCACAACGGTATGCTTCAATCAATTATGGCCATACAGGCATCCGGAATGGAGCAGAACAGGGTTGCCTGGGCAAAGGAAGCCGGCAGTATTGCCGATAAGGGGGAGTATTTCTATTTTGTCGGGTGTCTACCCTACTTCAACGTGATCTTTGCGGACTACCATTCCCATACACTTGATATCGGACGAAATGTTATCAAGATTCTCAATAAGTTGGGCATTGAGCCGGTAGTGAGTAACAACGAGAAATGCTGCGGCCACGACATGCTGTGGAACGGTGAGGTTGAAACCTTCAAGAAATTGGCTTCTGAAAACATTGAAGTGATCAAAGCGGCAGGAAGCAAAAAGGTCATATTCAATTGCCCTGAAGGGTATTATGTGTTCAGGGATTACTATACGAAGTACTTTGGCGACCTCGGTTTCGAGATCATCCATTTCTATGATTTTCTGGCTGAAAAACTAAAGGCCGGTGAATTCGGATTAGAGAAATCGAATGGTGTGGTCACGTACCAGGATCCATGCAGGCTGGGACGGATGGCAGGTATATATGACAGCCCGCGTGACATCATAAACGGGGTTGCCACCTCCTTTGCAGAGATGGAAAGGAGCCGCGACAACTCTGTTTGCTGTGGAACCACGGGATGGATGAACTGCTCCACCTGTTCGAGGGAAATTCAAGGCGACAGACTAAAAGAGGCCATGGCGACAGGGGCAGCTACGTTAATTACAGCGTGCCCCAAATGTAATATCCATTTTAATTGTGCGGCCAGTTTCATAGAAGGGATTGATATTGAAGTCAAAGATCTTGCTGAACTGGTTGTGGATGCCATGAATGGCAACAAAGCCCAATAACCCGGGTAAGGAGGATAGATTGTCGTGAACAAGGATATTTTGATCATTGGCGGCGGGATAGCCGGCATGCAGGCTTCCCTTGATCTGGGGGACATGGGCATTCAGGTCCATTTGGTCGAAAAGCTGACGTGTATCGGCGGCAAGATGGCCCAATTAGACAAGACTTTCCCCACAAACGACTGTGCCATCTGAATCCTCGGGCCAAAGCTGCAGGATGTCGGTCGGCATCCCAAAATAAATCTTTTAGCATACAGCCTGGTGGAAAACGTGACGGGCAGCAAGGGTGATTTTACGGTTACCGTGAGAAAAAAGGCCCGGTACGTCAATGAAAATTTGTGTACAGGGTGTGGCGCCTGTGCCGAAAAATGTCCGACTATTGTGTCAGATGATTATGATATGGGGTTAGGGAAACGAAAGGCCATCTACAGACACTATGCACAGGGCATTCCTTCTATTTTCTGTATAGATACTGATCATTGTCGGACCTTTCAGGGGAAAAAGTGCGGTGTCTGCGAAAAAGTCTGTCAGGCCAAGGCGATAGACTATAAGCAGCAGGATCAAATACTTGAGCTAAAGGTGGGCGCCATCATTTTGGCAACCGGGTATGATCTTTTTGATGCCACACGAATACCGGAATACGGCTACGGCAGGCTGCCCAATGTGATCAACGCTATGGAATTTGAACGCCTATTGAGCGCCAGCGGCCCAACGGAAGGTCATGTGGAACGCCCATCGGACTTGCGAGATCATCACCTTATCGGAACAATGGGAAAGGGCTTGAAAAAATCAACAAAGAGCCTGGCCAGTTACGAGAAGAAACACAAGATGTCATCCGATGATTTTTACAAGCAATTTACAGCGGGAAACATATCCGATGGGGATGAATTTCCAAAATGGGCAAAACAATACGAGAACGTGCAGGAGGCGACCAAGAAATTGGACGAACTGAAGGCCAAGGCCGAGAAGTTTGATATTGCCACCAGGCTCGCCTTTATTCAATGCGTGGGGTCTCGAGATTTCCGTTTCAACAAATACTGCTCCAGTTACTGCTGCATGCATAGCATTAAAGAGGCAATGATGGCCAAGGATCATGATGCCAGGACCGAGGCGTATATTTTCAACATGGATCTGAGGACCGTCGGCAAGGGCTTTGAAGAATACAAGGTGCGGGGGGCAGAAGATGTTGGTCTTCACTATATTCGTGGCCGTGTCGCTGAGATTACGCAGGATGAAAACGAAAATCCCGTTATTTGGTATGAAGAGACGACTTCTCAGACCGTAAAGAGCATGCCCGTTGACTTGGCCGTGCTGGCTGTGGCGTGTGAAGCGCCCAAGGGGATAGAAAAGATGGCTGAGCTCGTTGGCGCGGAGTTGGACGAAAACAGGTTTTTTAAGACCCACCCGCTCCAGCCCCTGGATACCACCGTCCCCGGCATCTTTGTGTGTGGGTGCGCCCAGGCGCCAATGGATATCCCGGAATCAGTGGCCCAGGCAAGCAGCGCTGCTTCGCGGGCAGCCGAGACGATTGCGGGAAAATAGTGATTCCACGAATTGATGATTGATAAAACAAATGGACTACTCAATAATGAATACTTTAGAGATGGAGAAAGACCTTGGAAGAAGAACTCAGAATAGGCGTTTTTGTCTGTAAGTGCGGCAGCAATATCGCGGGTGCGCTGGATGTTGAGGGATTGGCTGAATACGCCTCGACGCTGCCTGATGTTGTGTATGCCCCGTGGAATCTCTATACCTGCGCAGACGCAGGTCTTGATGAAATCAAGAAAGGAATCAAGGAGCACAACCTTAATCGCGTGGTGGTCGCCTCCTGTTCGCCCCGTACGCACGAGCCTCTTTTCCGGTCTGTTTGTGGGGAGGCGGGCATGAATCCTTATTTCTTTGAAATGGTTAATATCAGAGACCAGTGTTCCTGGGTGCACCAGGATAAAGCACAGGCGGAATCGGCCATGGCCAAGGCCAGGGATCTGATCCGCATGGGGGCGGCTAAGGCCGCACTTCTTGAACCCCAGGAGATCATTACATCTAAGGTCGAAGTCAAAGCGCTGGTGGTCGGCGGTGGAATTGCCGGTCTGACAGCCGCTACGTCCCTTGCTGACAGGGGGTTCCCGGTCATCCTATTGGAAAAGGAAAACGAGCTGGGAGGCATGCTTCGGTCTTTGTACAAGTTGGCTCCCATACATGTAGACGCATCCGAGGTTATAAACGCAAAAATCAAAGAGGCCCAAGATCATCCCAATATCCAGATTTACACAGGCGCCGCCATTGAAAAAGTCGAAGGTTTTATCGGCAAGTTTGACGTAACCTTCAGCGCCAACGGGACCAGCCAAGACGTCAGGCTGGGTGTGGTCATTATCGCCACCGGAGCGGGGAATTTCGTGCCGGAGGGTATGTATGAATATGACGGCGAAAAAGTTATTACCCAGTGGGAACTGGAGGGAAAACTGAAGGCGGGCAAGATCGATGCCAACAATGTGGTGATCATCCAGTGCGTTGGCGCAAGAAGCCCGGAGAGAAAATATTGTTCCCGTATATGCTGTGCAATCGGCATCAAGAATGCCATCCTTATCAAGGAGATGAATCCAGCGGCGAAGGTCCATATTCTCTATCGAGACCTGATGATGTCCGGTGTCGATAACGAAACCGAGCTTCGCAAGGCGAAAGAACTCGGCGTCCGGTTTGTCAATTATGACCCTAAAAGCCCGCCTGTGGTGGAGAAAAACAAGGTGACCGTTTTCCACCAACTGATGGGCAAAGAGATCGAAATTCCGCAGGAGATGGTGGTATTGTCAACGCCGCTGGTAGGGACTGAAGACGGGGTTCATATTGGCAACCTCTTCAGGGCCGGCCTGGACGGGAACAAGTTTTTCCTTGAGGCACACGTAAAGTTGAGGCCGCTTGATTGCGCGACCGACGGCATTTTCATCTGCGGGAGTGCGCACTATCCCAAGGATGTTCGCGAGAGCATTTTGCAGGCCCTGGGAGCGGCGTCCCGGGCCTCTATTCCCTTGTCGCAGGGCGAGGTGAAGATTGAACCGATTGTAACATGCCTTGTTGACAAGGATGCCTGCCGCGGGTGCGGCCTCTGTGTGGCGCTTTGCCCATACAATGCCTTAGAGATAAGGACAACCGATGAAGGCCGCAAGGTTAATGTCATAACCGTGGCGTGCAAGGGGTGCGGCGTATGTGCTGCCACGTGCTATAGACACGCGTTGAGCATTAATTCATTTACTGACGACCAAATGGAAGCCCAGATACATGGTTTCCTGGCAGCTTAACATTAACGGATTCTGAGCGGCGAAGCCGCGTTGCATGAAATCGTGAAACGGTTTCATGAAAGGAGGTATCCCAGATGGGAGAGGATTTTACTCCAAAGATCTTGGCCTTTTGCTGCACCTGGTGAGGGTACTCGGCAGCAGATCTCGCTGGCGTGTCCAGGATGCAATACACAACGGATATCAGGGTCATTCGCATAATGTGCACGGGAAGGATGGACCCTGCGGTGATGGCGGATGCCTTTGTTCATGGCCTCGACGGGTTGTTGGTGCTCGGCTGCCTTTTCGGCGAATGTCACTATGTGAGCGGCAATTTTAACGCCAGTCACAAGGTGAATATGACCAAAGAAATGCTCGCTTATGCAGGGATGAATCCAGGGCGGTTGTCATTTCGTAACCTCTCTTCGGCCGAAGCTGACGTGTTTGTCAAGCATGTCACCGATTTTTCCAAAGAAATAAGAGAACTCGGACCTCTCGGGGGCGAGGCTGATAAGTTCCCCTTGCCAAAGCTAAAGGAAAAGCTTGAGATTGCCAGGACCTCCCTCGCAGGGCCCAAGTTGCGCTGGGTTGTGGGGAAAAAGCCTGTCTTCATTGATACGGGTAACAAGTATCATGAGATCTTCACCGAGCACGAGATAAACCGGACCTTAGGCGGCATAGTTATTGACGAGATGGCCACCCATTCCATTTTAGCGGCTTTGCAAAATGAACCGGCTTCGGTTAAGGAACTCGCGGAAAAGCTTGAGATCCCGGCCCCGGAGACCTTGAAATACGTGCTCGGTTTGAAGCGACGCGGTTTTCTGGAATTGGAGAGTGTAAAAGATCGTTCACCTTTGTATAAATATGTCGAACAAGAGGGATAAAAAGTGGCTGAAAAAAATGTATTGATCATTGGCGGAGGGGCTGCAGGCGTCAAGGCCGCATTGGATCGAGTTAATGCCGGCAACAAGGTCTTTCTGGTGGAAGATTTTCCCAGTATTGGCGGGGAGCGAATTCCGCAGGACAGGCTCATCACTGATGGTGCGTCCTTTACGGCCCCTGATCTGGGCGCAGTCAAAGAGAACAATGGTATACAGGTCATAGATAGCGCCGAGGTTCGATCGCTGGCGGGGGAGAACGGCAATTTCAAGGCCAAGGTCCACCGTCGGACACCCCGGATCGATCGTGAAAAATGTAATGACTGCGGAGAGTGTATCAAGGTATGTCCGATCCACATGTACGATGATTACAACGAGAGCCTGGAATGGCGTACGGCCGTGGACTATTTCAATTCCGGCTCCGGCAACTACAATGTCTTTAAGGAAGACATGCCAGTTTGCCAGCGCACGTGTCCCATTAATCTGGATATCCGGACTTATGTGGGCTATATTGCAGACGGTAAGTATGCCGAATCATTGGCAACAATCCGAAAGAAGCTCCCCTTTCCGTTGAGCATAGGCCGTGTGTGTCCCCATCCGTGCGAGTTCGAGTGTAACCGCGGGTACAAGGATGAGCCGATCAGCATCTGCTTTCTGAAGCGCTATGTGGCCGACTATGAGGTTTATAACGAGGTCGAGCCCCCGATCAGCCTTCCAGAGGAGACCTATCCCGAGAAGATTGCCATTATCGGAGGGGGGCCCAGCGGCCTGACCTGTGCCTATCACCTGGCGTTGCTCGGATATCACAATAACATTACGGTTTTTGAGGCCCTTCCCGCATGCGGCGGGATGTTTCTGGTAGGTATTCCCGAATACCGGCTTCCCAAAGCGATCCTGGCCAAGGATGTTGAATTTATTGAAAAACATGGGGTAGAAATCAAAACTGGCGTGCGAATAGGCAAAGACATCAGCTATGATGATATCCGGAAGGACTATGACGCTGTCCTACTCGCCGTTGGCGCTCATCTGGGCATGAGCATGCGGGTCAAGAACGAGGATGCCGAGGGCGTTGTTGAGGGTGTTAAGTACCTTAGAGATGCCGCACTCGGAAACGAGATCCCCAACAAGGGCTCGTGCATCGTGGTTGGCGGTGGCAACGTTGCCATGGACGTTGCCAGGACAAGCCTGCGTGTGGGTTTTGACGAGGTGAATTTGCTCTATCGTCGAACCCGTAAGGAGATGCCCGCAAGCCCGTGGGAGGTGGACGCGGCAGAGCACGAGGGGGTCAAGTTTCATTTTCTTGTTGCTCCACAGGAAGTCGTGGTTAAGGGTGGCAAGGCCGTGGGGATGCAATGTTTGAAAATGGAGCTTGGCGAGCCGGACGAGAGTGGCAGGAGAAGACCTGTGCCGATTGAGGGTTCGGAGTTTGTCATGGACGCCGATACTATCTTTGCAGCCATTGGCCAGGTGACGGACGCCAGTCTGGTGGAAGAAAAGCACGGGTTTAAGATCGGAAGGAAGTTCAATTTTGAGGTTAATCCGGAGACCTTTGAAACCAATGTGGAAGGGGTCTTTGCTTCGGGCGATGGCGCCACAGGCGCCGGCATTGCGATCGCAGCCTGCGCAGGCGGCAAGACCGCGGCTGAATCTATTCACAAATATCTGAGAGGGAAGAAGTAGAATGTATATCTACGAGAAAAAGGGACGCTACATCATAGACTTTCAGGATATTCCGGCCAAACGGGCAGAGATGCCGGAGATCGAGGTTGAAGAACGCCAGGGGAACATGAAGGAAGTGGAGACCGGCTTCCCTGAAGATGTGGCGGTTGCCGAGGCGAAGCGGTGTCTGGCCTGCCGAAGGTGTCTGGGGTGCGCGCTGTGCTGGGCAGAGTGCAAGCCTGAAGCGATTAACTTTGACATGCCGGATGAGGATTTTGAGCTGGAAGTGGACGAGGTCATCTTGACGTCCGGAATGCAGCGAAAAATCGCGCCTATACGAGGAAACTACGGCAATAAGCACATGAATGTGGTGACCGATCTTCAGGTAGAAAGGATGCTCGCCGACACAGGGCCGAGTGATGGCCTGATTTTCCGGCCCCAGGATGGGGAGATCCCGAAGAAAATAGGGTTTGCGCAGACCTTTGGTGGTGTTGATGATAAGGTCCGGGATGCAGCCCTGTTTTATGCTGTCAACGAGGCCATCATGGCCCAGAAGAAGATAGAGGGCGTGGAAATCAGTTTTGTCTCGCCGGATATGGACGCCTTTAAAGCAAGCGCCGGAAGCGACCTGGACAAGGTTTCCGGGGTCAATTTTGTCAATGGCACGGTGGCTGAGGCTACCGAAGTGGGCGAGAACAAGGACATTGAACTAAAGTATGAGGTAGGCGGGAGCGAAAAAACCGAAACCTTTGACCTCCTTGTACTTTTGACGCGGCCGCAGCTTCCGCCGATGATCGAGGGGTCGGCAAAGAAGCTTGGTATCGAGGTAAATTATGTGAGCTTTTTGGGCACGCCCGGAGAGATAGTCGAGACTGATAAGGCCGGCGTCATGCTGGCTCAGAATATGTAAATTTACGAGCGGCTTTTTCTATTAAATTGTTGTTGGGAGGATTGATTTGGAAGCTTTAGACCTGACAAAACGAGTGAAGAGCAAGCTGGCAGTTAAGCCTGAATGGGCGGACGTATGCTTTACCTGCGGAACCTGTGCCAGTGGTTGCCCTGTGACTGGCGTAGACGGTTGGGACCCGAGAAAGGCGGTCCGTGCCGTGCTCTTGGGCCTGGAACAGGAGCTGATTGACGCCCGGTGGCCCTGGATCTGCACACTTTGCGGCCGTTGTGAATATGCGTGTCCCCAAGGTGTTGAGCTGTTGGCACTTCTAAGGAACGCGCGCACCCATCGGGAACGTGACAAGGTCCCAGGCGTCATGCACAAAGGGGTGGCCATGTGCCTGGAAAGGGGGAACAACCTTGGGATCCCCGAGTTCGACTACCTCTTTCTCCTGGC
>JAFGFW010000061.1 GCA_016930875.1 Deltaproteobacteria bacterium
CGTACAACTTGTAATATTGGAGGGCTGGGGACATCCCCCGTACCCTCAAATGCTAACTCTTATATCTAAATTCCAGTATACAAGGCACTCAAGGCATTTTAGGCATTCTAAGAAGTGATTATGTATCCACACCGAATTCACACCTATTATCTGGCATTTTTCGCGACATTTATGCTATCTGTGACAGCGCCGTGCATGGCAAATGCAAAAAACACGGCGGTTAGCTTCAAGAAGTGTCTGACGTGTCATCCGGACATAAAAAAGGAGCTGGCTCAAAAAGGGGTCCATCGGCCTTTTAAGGAGCTTCAGTGTTCAAGCTGCCACAATCCCCATGCCGCCAAATATAAAGATCTGGTCAAAGAAGAGATTGGCAAGCTGTGTAAGAGCTGTCACCAGGGAAACAAAGGGCTTGCGCACAAGAAACACGGCCACAGACCTTTTGAAGAGGGGGATTGCCTTGCGTGTCACAGGCCACATGCCTCGAAGAACCCGATGCTCTTAAAGGAAAAGGGCGAGCAACTTTGCTTTGGGTGTCATTCCAAAGAAGGGAGCTTTTCAAAGAAA
Source organism: Deltaproteobacteria bacterium (assembly GCA_016930875.1). Lineage (NCBI taxonomy): Bacteria > Pseudomonadati > Myxococcota > Myxococcia > Deltaproteobacteria bacterium. The sequence goes on from JAFGFW010000061.1 coordinate 565, forward strand.
AATAAGCATGATCCCGTGAGCAAGGGCCGCTGTTTAAGGTGCCATAGCCCGCACATGTCCGATCATGAGTCTCTTGCAAGAAAGCAGAGCAGTCAATTGTGTGTGACCTGTCATTCGATCAAGAAGAAAAAGGCGCAAAAAGCACACCTCGGTTATCCTGTCGGGGGCACGAACTGCATGTCGTGTCACAGCCCTCACGGCTCTGACCGCAAGGCCCTGGTCAAGGGGAGCCTTCACCAGCCTTTTGCCCGGGAGAGATGCAGGACCTGTCATAATGGGCTGTCGTCCAAAGACCCTCTCGGGCTCAAGGGCGAAGGGGCATCCGTATGTATCGATTGCCACCCGGAAATTCCGCAAGATTTTAAGAAGGTAAACGCACATGTCAACCAGGGCGTGTTTTGCGTAGCCTGCCACACTCCGCATGCCTCTGATGTGGGCCATTTGAAGAAGGCTAAAGAGGCCAAGATATGCTTCAATTGCCATGAGGATACCAAGAGACACACGAGAGATAAGAGGAACGAGCATAAACACCCCCTGTTGAAAGAAGGAAAGTGCAGCCCGTGTCATAGACCCCATGGGTCTGATTTCGGGCTGTTTTTTGCTACTGATGAGATTACGGTCTGTACAGGATGTCACGAAAGGCATGCCAAGTTTACTCATCCCGTAGGAAAAGATGCCATTGATCCAAGGTCTAAGCGGGATATCACATGTATCACCTGTCACAACCTTATGGGCAGTCCTGAACAGTTTGCGCTCAGATTTGATCGCAAGGAGCAACTCTGCATCCAATGTCATAAAGGATACTGAGACTTATGAGCAAAACTTCACCACAGAGGCACAGAGGACGCAGAGAATAGATATTTTTTCATTTGCCGAGAGACGGCGGCAAATGAAAATCGTCAGCCACTTCGTGGCACAGAACTTTCCATTAGAAGGTTTGTGAGTGAGCGATACCAAATGCAACCGGAGTACTCCGCCGAAGGCGGATCACTTGTTTTATCCAATCGTCGTCTCCCGATTGGATAAAAAGAAAAACGCTCTGTGATCTCTGTGCCTCTGTGGTGACAATATCTTGTTCAGTTTTGCGCCAGACTGTCTATTTTTGGTCTCTCGAGGTTGGCAAATATGCTATCTAGAATCCACCATTTTATTGTCTTTGTTTTGGTTTTGTTGCTCCTTCTCCCCGCGAGTGGGTTTTGCAAGCAAAAGAGCCGCGTGAAACACCTGACCTCTATCACCGGCAACAAAGAGATTGGCCAATTTGGTCTGCTGAGCGGGGTATTTTTTGATGAAAACAAAAACAGGCTCTATGTGGCGGATACAACGAATAATCGCATACTAGCCTTTGATTCGGATCTCAAATTTATCTCCGAATTTACGGCCGGGGGCGCATTAGACTCGCCAACGAGTCTGGTCAGAGACGGCCTGGGCCGGTTTTTTGTGGCAGAGCCTGGGAAAGGGCGCGTTCTTTTGATCGATATTGCCGGAAAGCATATTAAGCCCATCGATTTTTCCGCTGTTCCCAAGGCCAATCCCGTCCATCCAGGCAACATGGCTGTGGATTCGGAAGATCGACTCTACGTTGTGGACAAGGCCAATCAGAGGATAGTCGTTTTCAATTCTAACATGCAATTCGAAAGGCAAATTCTCGTAAAAGACGGACGAGGGCTGAGCGATGTGAAGGTAGGAGGCGGTCGCATCTATGCCTTAAACGCTATTGATGGTTCTGGCTGCGTGTTTGATGCCCAGGGAAAGCGTGTTTTGAAATTCGGAAAACGAGGAACCGCCAGGGGCGAGTTTCGTTTTCCGGTCAGCCTTGCCGTTGACCGAAAAGGTCTCATATATGTGGTTGATCAGCACATGAACAAGGTCCTGGTTTTCAATAGAAAGGGCGAATTTCTTTTTGACTTCTCACAACTGGGCTGGAGAGAAGGACGCCTCCATTTCCCGTCTTATATCTACATAAACAGCGCCGGCCGCATCTTTATCGTGGACCGCCAAAACGCCCGCATCAGCGTATTTGAATAGATGTGAGGCAATTTCAAAACGCCCTCTTTTGCCCAATCTCTGCGTCAGGCTCAACTTTTAGTCCTCGAAATACCCAACGTATTCCTGCGGTTAATCCGCCTGAGGCGGACGCCTTTCTTGAGCTTGAACAAAATTGAACATTTTGAAACAGCCTCATGTGGTTAGGATTTTTCCTTTTGTCCAAAACTGATACATTCGCAAAAAGTCGGATTCAGCGAATCTGCCATTTCGACCGCGCCGACTTCGCCATAGTAGCGCTGACTACGACGGCTGAAAGGGAGAAATCTTGTGCTTTCGGTATGTTACATTGGAAAGATTTTTCCCTGGCCCAGACCGGGTTTATATGCCGACTTCGCCATAGTCCGCCTGAGGCGGACGACGGCTGAAATAGCAGCGGTTATTATTTTCATATTCAGTCAGGCAAGGTTCTTTTAGGCGGATACGATTGAGACGTTCCTTTTTGAGCCTGACCGGTGAGTGGTTCTTTTGTGGAGTCATCATCTGGTAGAGGATATTTTCAAGGAATGTCGAATGATGAAGTTTTTTTGCAAGCTATCGAATGTTTCTTGAAATCTTAGGGCTCGCGCAAAAATAACTTCACATTTTGGCATTTGAGCCCGCCAGAAAGACAGCGGATCTGTGACTTGAGCCCATCTTTGACCGATCCTTCCGCCGGAGGCGGACAAACTCCTCGAAATAGCTCGCTATTTCTCCGGTTTTGCTCTTTGTAATCCGCCCGAAAGACCCATTCGTTCAGTCATGTCAATGTTACTTATAATGCCACTAAATGGGCATTTTTTTCCCAATAGTGGTATTTTATTACCTAATTCTTGGGCCGCTGATTCTGTTTTCACTGGGCTTAAGGCGTTGAAGTTAAAAGCAAAAACATTCACCTTGTCTGATCGGTATAATTCTTGCGTAATAAAAGTGTGTTGTGCGCCCGGCGTTGGGAGTTAGTTGGGCAACAAGGGTGAGGTGATCTTTGGCAATTGGGGGAATGTACTGGAAGACAGAGACGGGTTGAGCTGGGATGTGCTGCTCAGGCAGTAATCTCTCACGGTTTCGATGCGTATATCAAATCTGCGATAGAATCCTCGGATTAGTGGACAGGGATGATATAAGGTGATCTTTGATGGGCTTGACAGTTAGGTCGGGGATGATATCGGATATCTGACTAGGGCTTCTGTAGTTCGAGGGGGGGCATGGTTAGATATCTAATGAAATCTGGCGATAAAATGTGTAACGTGTGGCAAGAGATCGAGACTCTGTGACCAGAATCAACAAGCGCAACATATTGTGCCTTACGTAGCCCACCCTTTAAACCGAAAAGGTATCATCCAAAAGTAGGAATTTGCTACCCCGAAATGGGGAATATCCCCCATTGACCAGACCCATAGACCAGACCCATACTATCGTGTTAAAAAAAAAATTCAAGAAGGCTTTCGAAACCCCCTTCTTCCAAGACACTTCTAGGAAACAATCTTGCTGGGCAACATGTCGAAAGCCGGGCCTTGGTTTCACATGCTTGCAACTGGCCAGGACCAGCGTGATTCGACTCGTCTTCGGACATCCACATTTTGGGATCGGAGGTAACCAATGAACCTTAAAATGTGCAGATCTCGCTCTTGGCAGCAACGGCAAGGTTCTGCCCAGAGCCTCTAGATTCTCACTTTAGAAAAACCAATAGAACCACCCACCTAGATGGACCTTTCTGGCGGCAGAAAGGAGGAGATATGAAAAAGCTAACGCTTTTGGTCATTGCTTTAGGGTTGCCTTGCTCTTTTGTCGGTAGTGCTATTGGAGCCACCCTCAATGTTCCCAGTCAATATTCCACGATACAAGGGGCCATTGACGCTGCATCTCACGGAGATGAGGTGATGGTTAGTGACGGGACATACACGGAAAACCTTGACTTCCTTGGTAAAGCGATCACGGTTCGAAGCGTGAATGGTCCTCAGGTCACGACCATTGACGGCAACGCCAGAGCATCAGTCGTCATTTTTGCCAACCAAGAAGGGGCAGGATCGCGTCTGGAAGGTTTTACCATTACCAACGGCAAAGCTCCCGACGGCGCAGGAATCCATTGCGACAGTTACGCTTCACCAACAATCACCAATTGTCTCATCACGGGTAACGGCAACTGGGAAACCAACCACGGCGGAGGCATATCCTGCTATAACTACGCAATGCCAATCATAGAAAATTGCACCATTACTAACAACACCTCGGCTGGTCATGGCGCAGGGATTTGGTGCTACGACCATTGCTCACCCACAATAAATCATTGCACGATCAGCGGCAACAACACCACCGCCGGAACCCCTCGGGGCGGTGGTGGCGGGATTGCTTTGCAGCAGTACTGTTCGCCGACAATTCTAAACTGTGCCATCACTGACAATACGGGTTTCGATGACGGTGGCGGGGGGATTCGTTGCATCGACAACAGTTCGCCGCAGATCGTGAGCTGCACGATTTCAGGCAACCGGACACTGGCAAACTATTCAAATGGCGGTGGAATCTACTGCAACACGTACTCCTCGCCGCAGATCAAGAATTGTACGATTAGCGGCAATAATGCCAATAACAGCAGCGGCGGTGGAATCGCCTGTACCAACTATTCCTCAGCAACGATAACCAACTGCACGATTACAGAAAATGGTGAGATCGGGAGTTTTGGAAGCGGGATTTATTGTTACCGCAGCTCGCCAACGATAACCAATTGTACGATCACGGGGAACTTGAACCGCGGAATCTACGCCAATGACATCTATGGCGCTGGTCAATTCCCTGTAGTGACCAATACCATCGTTCGCGAGAATGTGGGTGCTGAAATTTCACTTTATTCGGGGACCTTCATTGAAATCAACTATTCCAATATCGAAGGCGGCTGGACAGGCACCGGCAATATAGATACTGATCCGCTCTTTGTCGACCAGGAAAACGGTGACTTCCGCCTACAGCCCATATCCCCTTGTATCGATGCCGGCGACAACACAGCTCCAGGAATTCCGACTCAGGACTTTGAAGGCGATCCCAGGGTATTTGACGGGGATTATGACGGAACCGCCACAGCAGACATGGGGGCTGACGAGTACGCCTACTCATCGGACAGAGCATACATAGAATTGGACCGAACTATCTACCCGCTGGATGTTGTCAACTTCATCAACATCGTTGTTATGGATAGTGGTTTGAACACCGACCCGAATGTCTCCGAGCAGCACACGGGTGTTGTCGTTATCGCGACAACCGGAGGAGATGAAGAAGCGGGCCTTACGCTCACCGAGTCGGGATCCGACAGTTCCATGTTTACCGGATCTATCAGCACAGTGTGCACCAGCAGTGAGCCGGTGGACGGAGATGAGGTATTACAAATAAAGGACTCTATTGAAGATATCATCACCGCCACCTATTACGATGCCGACGATGGGACCAGCAGTCCGGCCACCTACGCAGATACGGCCGGGACGGATTGCTTCCCGCCGGCAATCACCAACGTCGCGCCCGCCGTTGTGGAGAACACAGCGGCAACCATAACCTGGGATACCGATGAAAATGCCGACAGCCTGGTCTATTATGGAACCACCACCCCTCCGGGCGCGACCAAATCGAACGGCACTTTGGTTACCGCCCATTCGGTTATTGTGACCGGATTGACCCCGGCAACGACTTACTACTTCTACGTTGAATCAACCGATGAGGCCGGCAACCAGGCTGTGGACGACAATGGTGGTGCCTGTTATGAGTTCACCACGCTCCCTGTGGGGATTTATTACGTGCCGGATGATTATTCGACCATTCAGGATGCGCTGAATGCCCTTTCGTCCTCTGGTTCCAATGAAATAATTGTAAGGCCCGGCACCTATTATGAAAACATAGACTTCCTGGGCAAGGGGCTCACCGTGCGCAGTGAGGCGGGGCCTGGGGCCACCGTCATAGACGGAGGGGGCAATGGTTGTGTGGTCAGCTTCGTCAATGGCGAAGGGCCTTCTGCCGTGCTTGACGGATTTACCGTCACAAACGGAGCCCCCGATGTAGGTATGGCCGCCGGGATTCTGTGTGACGGATCATACCCCATCATCACGAACTGCCTTGTTACCAACAATCAGGGGCAAGGCGCCGGGATTTCAAACGCCGGCCCCACGATCACCGACTGCACCATCAGCAGTAACACAGGGAGCCATGGTGCCGGCATCAGCTGTTCCGGCAACGGCTTCGTGCCGGCGACCATAACCAATTGTATCATTGAGAATAACGTCGGGGACTTTTGCGGGGCCGGAATCTATGCCTTTGGCGCGCGTCCCATCATCACCGATTGCATCATCAGGGACAACGATGGCGGTAATGAAATAGGCGGCGGCATATTCCTGATGGCCGACGCCTCGGCGATAATAACGGGTTGCACCTTTACCGGTAACTCAGCAGGTTATGGTGGCGGTCTTTATGTTGACGTGGGGTCCAACGCGACCATCAGTGACTGCATCATTCAGGACAACACGGCGATCTATTCCGGCGGCGGCATTGAGATCGGTTATACGAGCCGTTCCGATCCAACCATTAGCAATTGCGTCATCGCTCAGAATTCCGCCCCTGATGGTGGCGGCATCCACTGTGTAGACTCCAACCCTGTCTTCATGAATTGCACCATTGCAGATAATTCAGTGACACAACATGGAGGAGGGATCTATTGTGTAGACTACGCTTCTTCCGGTTACGGGCCAACTGTGGTCAATAGCATTCTTTGGGGTGACACGGCAGCCGGGAGTCCCAATGAGATCTATTTGGATCCTCAAGGAGGCTCCATTGACATCACGTACTGCGATATTGGCGGCGGCTGGGCAGGAGAAGGAAACATCCAAGCTGACCCGCTGTTTTTGGGAGGCGGCGATTATCACCTGGGCATCGGTTCGCCAGCCAAAGATGCCGGAAACAATGATCCCCCAAACCTTCCGAAAACGGACATGGACGGAGACTCCCGCATCATGGACGGTATCGTTGATATGGGTGCCGACGAATACCCCGGGGCCGTTGTGACGGTAGCCCATTTCAGGGGAACCCCGACGACCGGTTCAGCGCCGCTGACTGTAAACTTTACAGACCAATCCTTTGGCACGGTCGATTCCTGGTTTTGGGAATTTGGAGACGGACAAACCAGTACCCAACAGAATCCATCTCATACGTACACTTACGAGGACGACTTCACGGTCTCGCTGACGGTCGACGGCGCCAGCGGCGGGGATACGCAAACGCGGGTGGACTATGTCCAAGTTTTGGAACCGCCTCTGGCGGCTGACTTTACGGCCGTTCCCACCGCTGGCATTGCCCCCTTGACAGTCGATTTTACAGACCAATCAGCCGGCACGGTAACGGGCTGGTCTTGGACTTTTGGTGACGGTGAATCGAGTACCGATCAAAATCCATCCCATACCTATACTAGTGCTGGTAGGTTTACTGTAATCCTGGACATAACAGGTCCTGGTGGTGAAGAGAGTGAAAGGAAGGTCGGCTATATCGACGTTGCCGAGCCTGTCCCGGTGGCTGGTTTCACGGCCGATATCACCACCGGCGCGGCCCCTTTGACCGTCCAATTCACCGACCAATCAACCGGTGAGATAACCAACTGGTTTTGGGATTTTGGGGACGGAGGATCGGGTATAGCAGTCAATCCCTCGCATACCTATAATGAGGCTGGCGACTATACGGTATCTCTAACGGTAAAGGGTCCTGGTGGAGAGGGGACAGAATTAGAGACAGGCTATATTCACGTTGACGAACCTCTTCCGCCAGTCGCTGATTTCACAGCCAGTCCTACCAATGGCACCGCGGCTTTGACCGTTCAGTTCACGGACCAATCAAGTAGTGTTGTCACGGGTTGGTCTTGGGACTTTGGGGACGGGGGAGCCAGTACCCAACAGCATCCTGCCCATAATTATGACGAAGCCGGCGATTACACGGTATCTTTAACGGTAATTGGGCCAGGCGGGGAGGATACCGAAGTAAAGGAAAGCTACATCCATGTGTCCGGATCCATATGCGAATGCAAACTCGTTCCCGACAACACCATTGTTGTCAGAGGTGGTACGCTGGGCTTTCAGGCCAGTGTTACAAATAACACGGGAGGAACGGGCACGGTTCTCTTTGGCACCAAGGTGACAAAGCCAGACGCAAGCCAGACTGGATTCATATGGGGTCCTCTTCAGGTCTATTTAAATCCACATCAAACGAAATCTGGACACAAAACCCATACCATTCCTTCTGGTTTTGCTTTGGGGTCATACACTTACCACGGCTATGTGGGACGATATGGCAATATCTACCATGAATGTGAGTTTGTTTTTGAAGTTGTCTCTGAATAGGAAAAAGTGACACGTTTAGGTGGAAGGACTCTGCAAGGGCTGAGCCATTCTGACGGACAAAACAAAGCTACCCATATTAAGGCAGGGTCACACTAGCAGCGGCTCTGCCTTAATTGCATTCTAGGCGTTATTCTGCAATTGGTTTCCAAGGTTTCTCAGGCGACGGCATTAACGATACCTATAGGGAGTAGTGCTTTGTCCCACCGATTAACAATATGAGTTCTATCCCGACTATAAGAGCGATGATTCCAATGAGAGAGTTATATTGCCAGTGATCTGCAACCAGGGAGTATCTCATGAAGTAAATATTTATAAAACCCAATACCGGCAAGAGCGTTACCACGAAATATCCAAGTCCCAACAAGAATGCCCGTCCCCAAGTTTTTCTATATCGCCAGAAGAGTATCATGCAGGCAAATAATGCCAGTAAAGGCATGAAGGACGTCCAAGTGTAGGAACATGATAACCCATGGCATTTGCACCCCACAAGTGCCACTCCAGCCATAGCATGGTCGACACCAGTGAGAAATAATCGGGGGGCTCTGTAGTAAACCAAAAACGGTACAACCCATCGTCCGCGTGGATGAGCTCGTTTTCTGTCAGGAAGACATCGTCGTCCCACACGAATCCAGCCAGCATAGCAGGGAGATAAGCAAGCAGTGTAATCAGAACAATAGCACTGCCACGGCTGATTGTGCTTGACGATAGATTCATATCTTTCTTGTTGACTGGTGTTAAACCAGGCCAGAAACGCGGGCGACTCAACCACGGGTCATAGTTTTTGCTTATACACAAATAAACAGTTAGGAGTCAGATGGTATTTGCCTGCTTTGGCATTATCCAGTGCGAGGTTCTTGCAGACATTCGGCTTGTTGTCAGGATGGCTATGGCGATCAACTCCAATTATGCAATGGCTCACAACAGTCTCGGCGCTGCTCTCATGACACGAGGGAGGGTTAAGGAGGCCATTACTCATTTTTCCCGAGCAGTCCAGGTCAACCCCGACTATGACGATGCGCGGAAAAACTTGCGAATTGCCCTGCAACAGACGGACGGATCCGGCGATAGGGCCAAGGCCCATAATAGCCGGGCAATCGCGCTAGCCGGCGAAGGCAAGCTGGATGAGGCCGTTGCACATCTTGCCGAAGCCCTGCGTTGTCGCCCGGAGTTCGCCGAAGCCCATTACAACATGGGAAATGCCCTGGCCGGGCTGGCCAAGCTTGATGAGGCGATTGTTCACTACTTGGAGGCTGTCCGTATCAGACCCGATTATGCGGAGGCCCACAACAACCTGGGTATTGCCCTTGCCCAACATGGGAAGCCGAAAGAAGCCATGAACCATTTTTTCCAGGCCCTACAAATCAGGCCGAGTTTTTCAGAGGCCAGGAATAATCTGATACGGCTTCAGAAAACGGCACCCTCGCCCTAGGCTCACACTTAGGACAGCCAGTTTGATAACAAACCCTGATTTTTAGTCGCGAGCTTCACTCATTGTTCTCGTTATTTAGCATGTCCTCGGGTTGTCGTTTCTTCTCAAAGTATTGAATTGCCTCTTCCTGTTCAGCATCCATTTGACCCATTTGTTCCTTCGACGCCTTAAGTATGAGGTCGCGTTTGTTTTTTCCTGCCTTTGCCCGCTTCGCTAGCAGGTGATGTACCAAGGTCTTTAGATCGGTCAGGGACAAATCATTCCCAAATACACCATCTTGTGCCAGCGTCATTAAGGTCTTTGCCAAATCTCCGTCAATTTCAACGGAGACTTTGGGGCCAAAGTCAAGATCATCAGATAAATCGTATTCTACAATTGTCACGGCTCAACCCTCCTACAATAAGCTAAAATGATTCATATTGCTAAGAACGTTTTTTATAGACCAGCACGATCCCAAGACTGGAGCTTTTTGCGAAAAAACATGCGCGAAATAGTGGACGATCTGATGATTTGCTTAACGAAAAAAAGCACACGGACTAATTCCGGCGCTGTGCGCTGACCGTGACCGCCTCCCCATCCGCCTTGCCGTTCACCGACCGGGTAAGATGTGCAATCTCCGGTTGTTTGACAAATGTCGGATGCGAGCATTCGACGGGGTTCTTGGGTTTTTCCTTTTTGTGCCGACCACGCGATCGACTTTCGCTTGTCTTGTCCAGCATTTTTAATATGATATCATATTTGCCGTTACATTACCAGTATCAACGGTTCACGATTATGGGTATTCACTAAATCAAGTAGGATACCGTAGCATTGTCTCGGCCTTAGGGTGTAACCCGTTGGTGTGGGCCTTATTTGATGCCAGTCCTGGGTTTTGATGCTTGTTTTGGACCAGATTTAAGTTCCAATGCCCGGCACAGCGCCTCAGAAAAGTGGCTTACCGTTCCGGAGAGATCACCTTGTGTAGCCATCGAATATCCCAAGGCCAGCATCTTTGAATACATTGAAATCTTCTACAACCGTCAACTCCGCCATTCTCAGCGAACTACCTTTCCCCTGCGGATTATGAGTATTGGGCTCTGACGGCTTAACTCTGTGTCCACTTTTTCGGGGCAAGACCACCACGGCTAATTGTCCTTAACGATAAATTCACATTCTGTTTGTTGACTGGTGTTAAACCAGGCCAGAAACGCGGGCGACTCAACCACGGGTTATAGCTTTTGCTTATACACAAATAAACAGTTGGGAGTCAGATGGTATTTGCCTTTTTTGGCATTATCCAATGTGAGGTTTTTGCAAATATTCGGCTTGTTGTCAGGATGACCGGAACACAAGTTTTCGCTGGTGAGAAGACCACACCGCTTATGAACTGATAAAAGTCCTGGGGTAAACCTGCAGTCCTCTTCGGGAATAAGAAGGACATCGTTTTGCACTTCGATGCCGTGCAGCTCAAAATACCACTTAAGATCTGTGGTCATTGGTATACGCACCCCAACAATCGTATCTTCAACCGCTACGTCACTCGTGGGCCCAATGGGAAAGTAGAATTGGCTGCAACATTCCGCCTGACAGTGTATCAACCAGCACAGACAGTTGTCGCAGCCCTCGGCTTGCTCATTTAACGTGATGTTCTGATGCAACATTTTAACTTTGACGTTACCCAGGTCTCAGAAACCTTCGCCTTTTGTCCCGCTTGAAGCGGGATTAGCAGTTTCACCAGGCACTTATTTCGTTAAAGCAGAATTTGAGGCGCAAAGAGCGCGGTGGCAATTGCATTACATGTTGAACTTACTCTAAGATGTGAAAGTGAACTGGTATTTCCAGCATCTCGTTGTGTTCTTGATTGGTATGAATTCTGAGAAGGTCGTTGTTTTGTCCTTTGGTGAGCTTCTCCAGAATCGGTTTAAGCAGAAGCTGGTACCTCTTTCCGGGCTGCAGTTCCTTTGTAGAAACTGTAAAAAACGATTTTTCAAGTTCCACTTTCTTTATCTTCAGATTATTACCTTTGGCCAAGTAGACCATGACTTGTCGGGTTGCAACAAAACTGCCAGACTGGCGCATCTGGGTTAAATCTTTTTCCGGCATGGAACCAAAGGTGAGCACCTTTGGCCTGGCCACAACAAGGGGCTGGATGGCGCCCAGTATCTGGATCTTGATCTCGGGTTCGTCGACATAATTGGTCAGGAGTCTGACTTCCCCTGCATAGAACCCTTCGTCTTTCAGGAGATTCTTGAAACTTACCACGTAACTGCCTTCCTCTTTCTTTCTGTGTAATGCAACTTCTACTTTCTCTGGGAGGGACATGGAAATGATTTCGAGTTGCAAGTGCTCCTGCTTCTGTCCCTTGACAATCACGGTGTTTGTGATGTCTTCATGCACCATTCCTCTAAGGAATACTCTATTTGTGCCCACGAGTATGGGCGCCCAAATATTTCCTGCAATGGCAATGTTCAACTTTGGATTATTTAGGTCATTGCTGAAGACCCGAGCGGTTTTGTGTATTCTGCCGCGTAAATTTTTTGTCTGGATTTTGAGTGTAATTTTACCCTTCCCGCCGGGAGGGATGGTCCGGTCATACTGGACCACAACGCAACCTCAATCAGATTGGATTTTGGTGATTTCCAGCGGTGTTGTTCCTTCATTCAGCACAGGGTATGCATACGCTACCACCTCTCCTTTCGGTACCTCTCCCCAGTCATAGGTAGGTTCTGGTATTTTAATGATGGGGTTGCTGTTGTCTGCTTCACCTGCTGTTGGCGAGAGCGCCATGGGAAGCAACAACGTCCAAGCCAGAAAAACTGCCGTTATGCATCTTATCATTGTAATCTCCCTATCGTGGTATTTAACGCCATGGCGTATCAGGACCTTCGGTGCAACGCCTGCGTTGCTTTTTATCTTCTGTGCGCTTTTAGGTCCCGAATGAATTGGAGGTGGACCTTGAAACCGAGTTCAATAGCTTTGTCACAGTGCTTGATGGCACTCTTGTATTCTTTTTTCAAAAAATAGACAATAGCCAGATTATTGTGTGCTTCTGCAAGAAAAGGATCTGCAAGAAGAGCTTCTTTATATGCCCTGATTGCCGAGTCCAATTGTCCCCAGTTTCTATGTATGATACCCAAATTGAAATGGGCTTCACCGTCTTTCGGGTTTGTCTTCAGGGCCTTTTTATACTCGACAAAGGCATTTTCCAACATCCCTTGTGAGTGGAAAACTGCTCCCAGGGCCGTTCTAGCCTTGCTCAAGTGGGGATCAAGGTCAAGGGCCTTGTTGAATTCACTCACGGCCTTTTTCAGGTCGCCTCTGGCTCGGCATGCTCCGCCCAAATGATAGTGCACCCAGGGCATATTGTTATCTATGGCAAGCGCTTTTTTAAACTGAAGGAACGCCTCATTTACATTGCCCTTTTCCCAGTAGATCGTACCAAGGACATGTTGTGCTGCAGCATTATGAGGGTTGCAGCTCAGGATCTTTTCACAGAGCCCAACAGCCTTGTCATATCGCTCTGCCTGTTGGTATACTTCCGCCAGCCGTATGGCCATAGCCTGATCGCGGGGGTTTTCCTTAACATAAGATTCGAGAATACGAATTTCTCTATTAATCTTGTCGGAGTCCCTACTAAGAGATTCCTCATAACCGTAGTGACGAATGACAATCCCTGGCTCGTCAAGGATTTGCCATCCTGCTTCTGAGGCCAAAATATCGTCAACGCTCGTCCGGATCGTTTCGTGATAAGCTCGGGTGTATTCGATTCGTGGATGATTTCGAAAAAGCCTGCCGGACTTGAAAAACCGTTTTGCATATGTCGGTCCATTGTCAATGGAGATCATGTAAGCAAGTGGCCATGGATTCTTCAACACCTTTCTAAGCCGTTTTGCTGACTTCTCAAGAAGTTCTTCATCTGCATCGATGTGGAGTATCCATTCCCCGGTGGCGTGTTTGATGGCTGCGTTTCGTGCGGCAGAGAAATCATCACACCATTTGAACTCATGGATCATGGCACCAAAATCCAAAGCTACTGACATTGTATTGTCCTGCGATCCGGTATCCACGACCACCAGTTGATCCGCAATGGGTCTAACACTCTTGAGACATCGCGGCAGCAGCTTTTCTTCGTTGCGGACAATCATGCATACACTCGCCTCGGCTTGTCGGGCAGCACACCCGGTTTGGCTGTTATTTTATCTATCATCATTTGATGTTTCTTTTCATAATAGAGTTTGTCTATGTCCGCCCCGATGGCAGGTTGTTCTGAAAGAGGATTTGTGTATCAACCTGATTCTATCCATGAATGGTGCTTTCTATCAGTTTTTTTGGGTGTTGGGAAATGATACAAGCCACAGAGTTAACCGCCAACCCTCCGAGCCGACGATGATGGCTTTGCCGTCTGCGGTAAAGCAGCCGCTTTCGCCGCTGCGGCGCTGAGGAAAAGGTATTGCTTTCGGCTTTCTGGCAAAAGCGTTCTCCCATGTTTCGTCGTGGTGTCTGGCAAAGAAATAGGCCCCTTCATAAGTTACGACCAGCGCCCCCTTCCGTCTGGTGCAAGATCCATGGCCGTGGGTTGTCGAAGATGGGTAAACTCTACGCTCGGATGAGCAACCAGGTGTCCCTTACCATCCGGACGCAAAGGCAGCGTGTAAAGCACGGCCGGAACAGTACGCTTAGGGAGCAAGAAAACTCTATTTGAGGCAACATCTACTGCCATAGCTTCGCAGTCACGGGGGCCATCTACGTATCTGAACGTCAACTGCCAGGCTACAGGTATCGTTAGGTCCTCAGGTGCTTTGTCAGGCCTTAAGGCTGGTTCTTCCAGGACGTAGAGTACGGATTCCCGTGGCTTAGCCCTGTTGTTGCCGACATCGGCCACTACCAGCCAGTCCTTTCCCTGCCAGGTGAAAGCTGCAATATCCTCCCAGTCGACAGCTCGAGCCCCCTGAATATGCATGGTCGCCAGGTGTCGTCCACTCCTACTGCAGGCAAAAAGGCGCGGCTTTCCTCCGGAGTCGTTGTGTGTCCAAAGAACACCTAATTGGCGCCGAGAAGCGGCAAGTCCGCTGGATTCCGTCAGGGCTGGGTGTTCCAATCTGCCAATCTTTTTGACAGGGCCAGCCTGCTCTGTCCGAGACGATTCTCCGGCGATGGCCACTAAACCGAAAACTAAAACGAGCAGAAAAAATGATAAGCATTGAACGACTACGGGGTGGACATTTCCGAGATGGTGCCTGGGGCCAAGTCTTGAGGGCTGTTGGTTGTTCATGAGATGAAAAGGGGTCAAGGACCGATCACCTCCAGGAAGGCAACGATGGAGCGTTTGGGTAGGGTTTTTGTGGGTTCAACGGGCTGGCCCGGGCAGTTGGCTGTGCAGGAAACATGGATGAAGCCGTCATTGCCTTTACCGTTTAGGGGGATAAGAATCTGTCGGGGCTTACCATTTTGAAGCAGGGAGAATTTGCCGCTGTTACCCTCGCTGCTTGTCCATGATATGTGATACGGAGAGCTTCCAAGCAGTGAATTGTCATAGGCACTGATTGGTTTCATAAGGATTCTCGCCTTTAATTTCGCTTCTGGATTAGGAATGGTGAAATAGAAATGTTTCGAGACTGAGCCGTCGGGGAAACAGCCGCTGAATGCCCTCTCCATGCCTGACAAGAACAAAAAACGCAGGGGAAAGCCGAATTGATTCTCCGCACAACCCGGTTGATTTATCGCTTCTTGTTGTACGCCGGTATGATGGGCAACCCCTTGTTTTCGAAATTTGTTTTCATCCTATGCCTGCGTGACACAGCTCCGCCCCATGAGTTGCATGGGGCAGGCTCAAGCAGCTCTGCAACCCGACCAAATCGGTACGGCTGTGGCTGACACAAGCGTGCTGTGGCAAGATATGTTTTACTGGCAAGATATGTGCCGCAACAGATCGGCGTGTTTTCGCGGTTAGTTTTGATCTAAGCCCTCCACCTCCGGTGGAGGACCCGGATAGGTTCTACCGATCCGGTGAGAAATAATATAGGTAATTCCCCGGGAAAGCCCCAAAGGGCAGACAGGAGGAATTACCTATGCATGATTGGAAAAAGTTTATCGCACGTAAGATGGGATTGCAAATTACCATGTTGTATTTGTACCCAAGTATCGTAAAAAGAAGCTATATGGTAAGTTTCGGAATCGAGTTGGAGCCATTTTGCGAGATTTGTGCCGCCAGCGAGGTGTAGAGTTTCTGGAAGGGCATTTGATGCCAGAACACATCCACATGTATTTAAGCATACCGCCAAAGTATAGCTTTTGTCATAGGATTTCTGAAAGGCAAGAGTGCGGTATTGATCCATCGTACAGTATTGGGAAAGAGACGGGTATCCGGTCTCCATTTTTGGGCCAGAGGGTACTGTGTTAGTACAGTTGGATTGGATGAAGAAACCATACGCAATTACATTCGTGAGCAAGAAAAGGACGAAGGAGAACAACTGGATTTAGAATTTGATGATGATGAATAAATAGCCCCAACGGGGCTTTCCCAATGTAATCGCCCCCCTCAGGGGGGCTTCCTGAGCCCACCCGCTCTGCGGGTGGAGCCCCTCAGTCTTTTAAAGCGGTCAAGGGAGCACCAGAATGGACTCTAGCACCTTCCGATGCTTTTTCTCTGTGTAAGTCACTTCCACGACGTCGCCAATGTGAATCCGGGACAAGTTAACAGATCCCTCCTCCAAATGTATACCATCCACAATAAGTATC
>JAFGFW010000062.1 GCA_016930875.1 Deltaproteobacteria bacterium
GCCTTGCTCAGAGAAAAAATTGCTCATTTCTGAATTGGAAACATACGCCAGTGCCCTTTGATTTGAAAACGATTTATGGATGGACACTAGTTAGTGTCCATCCAGAAATGAGGATTTTTGTTCAAGATCAAGGCATGCGAAAAAAATAACCGCAGGCATATGTGTGATATTCCGAGGATTATTTTTTGAGCATAACGCCGAGATTGGGCAAAAAGACCATTTATGGATGGACAATTATAGGCAAGAACGGGAGACAATATCATGTCAAGGAATTTGTTTGTCACGGCTACGGAACCGAGAAGCGGGAAATCAGCCATTTCTCTGGGAGTCATGGAAATGCTAGCGAGAAATGTCGAAAGAGCCGGCTTTTTCCGTCCCTTGATCAATGCCGATCTGGACACGAAAAAGAAAGACAATGATATCAATTTGATTTCTTCTCACTACAGACTGGGGATTTCATACGAGGCAATGTACGCTTATACCACTACGCAGGCAAATGACCTTATCACTCAGGGTAAATACGAGGAATTGCTTGAAGGAATTGTCGGCAAATACAAGGAGCTCGAGAAAACAAACGATTTTGTGTTGTGTGAAGGCACTGACTTTGTGGGTTCGACCTCAGCCTTTGAATTGGATATCAATGCTGAAGTTAGCAACAATTTGGGATGTCCCGTTCTGTTAGTCGCAAATGCCTATCAGAAAACCGTGGATGAAGTCCTCCGATCGATTGAGATGTCCGTTGGGTCCTTATTTGAGAAAGGATGCAATGTGGTTGCCACGGTAGTTAATCGAACAGACTCGCAAAACGATGAAGAAATCACGAAACGATTGAAAACAAATGTCTTGAATTCCGAACAACTGGTTTACACCCTACCGGATGAGAAGTTCCTCGGAAGCCCGACCGTGAGAGAAATTGCCGGGCTCATGAATGCAGAAGTCCTATATGGTGAAGAACAGTTGAACAGGCACGTTTACAGTTTTACCGTGGCGGCAATGCAATTGCGGAATTTCCTTGAAAGAATCAAGTATGGGACCCTGATTATTACTCCCGGAGACAGGGCGGACGTTATTGTCGCCTGCCTTTCCGCTGTGTCGTCAACGTCCATGCCGAACATTGCGGGGATCATGTTAACGGGCGGCTTGAAACCGGAAGAACCGGTCTGCAAATTGATCGAGGGATTTTCCAATATAGTGCCCATCATTAGTGTGAAGGGGGATACGTTCCCATCGGCTATATCGGTTGACAATGTTCACGCTGTGATCTCGCCGGAGAACCAGCGGAAAGTCACCCGGGCTCTGGAGATCTTTGAGAGAAATATCGATGTAGAGGTACTGGGGGGAAAGATCCTTGAAACTCAGGTCTCTATTGTCACGCCGAAGATGTTTGAATACGAACTGATCCAAAAGGCCAGGGCACACAAGCAGCACATTGTCCTGCCTGAAGGCCAAGAAGAAAGGATCTTGCGGGCTGCCGAGATATTACTCCGTCGCGAAGTCGTAGATATAACCCTCCTTGGCAATGAACAGCAGATCCGGAACAAAATCGCCCAACTCAGATTACGGATGGAGGGGGTCAATATCGTCGAGGTGCATGGATTTTCCTCTTTTGATAATTATGTCCAAACCTATTATGATCTGCGAAAACATAAGGGCATCACTATGGAAATCGCCAGGGATAATATAAGCGACGTGATCTTTTTCGGCGCCATGATGGTTCATAAAGGCCATGCTGACGGCATGGTTTCTGGGGCAGTTCATACGACCCAGGATACTATCCGTCCCGCCTTTGAAATCATAAAAACCAAACCCGGTTTTTCCGTTGTTTCCAGCGTGTTTCTTATGTGCCTCAAAGACAGGGTTCTCGTTTACGGTGACTGTGCGGTGAATCCGCATCCGAATGCGGAAAGGCTTGCTGAAATTGCTCTCAGCTCCGCCCAGACTGCCAGGATTTTTGGTATTGAGCCCAGGGTGGCCATGTTGTCTTATTCAACCGGGGAATCAGGCAAAGGAGAGGACGTTGAGAAAGTCCGTGAAGCGACGAGAATTGCCAAGGAGATGTCCAAGGAATCTGATCCGGATTTGAAACTGGAGGGACCCATGCAGTATGATGCCGCGGTTGATCCGGAGGTGGCAAGAACCAAGATGCCTGAGAGCGAAGTCGCAGGCAATGCCACTGTTTTTGTGTTTCCTGACTTGAACACTGGGAATAACACTTATAAGGCGGTTCAAAGGTCGGCCAATGCTGTGGCGATTGGTCCTGTTCTTCAGGGTCTCAATAAGCCTGTAAATGATCTCAGTCGTGGATGCACGGTTGCGGACATCGTTAACACGGTCGCGATTACAGCGATTCAAGCTCAGGCTGACAAAGGGTTGTTGTAAAAACACTGGTCATCTCCGGGCCCTTGCGAAATCCAGGATGATTAATATCGCCTGGAACAAAAAGCCTTCGTCCCACGGCGATCATGGCAACCGCGCGCACAGTCCGGATTTTTTTGAGCGGTTATGTGGCAGAAAATGTGGTATCCACGTATTATGACCCTTATCGCCAATAAAGAAATAGGAAGGAGATTACAATGACAAATGAGACTATTGTTTCAAGATTCACGCTTAGGGGAAGGGAGATTCTGTCTTCGTATGCAACATTCACCCTTGAAGGGGCTATGACAGCCCGGGTCCAGCGCGGCAAAGACTCGTGGACAATTTCGGAACGAAACGGGATTGCCAAGGGTACGTCAGACGGCGAAGCCGAAGCTATTTATATCCCCAATAAGAGGGCAATACGGTCTATTGAAAAAAATATTGTTCCTCTCCTTCCAAAGAAAGTCGTGATCAGAAAACCAGGGGATATTCTTGACGCTTGTGCAGTATTCGATCTCAAGTTGGTCGAAGGGGCCGGCCCCAACAAGAAACGGTGGGGTGGCAATGCTTGTCTTGCTGCGTCAACTGTTTTCCTTCAAACATTGCTGAAGGCTTCAGAATACAAGGCCTGGCAGCTTCTCAGGCCAAAAGGCGGGCTTAAGACCTTCTACATGCCGAACATCGGTTTTAACATGGTTTGCGGAGGCGAACATGTCCCTGGCACAAAGCAGGACATTCAAGAAATGTTCTTTTTTGCAATGAATGAAAAGTCGATCAAGGGCGTGTTTGAAACAGCAACGAAGTTTTTCAGGCAGTTTGAAAAAAATCTCGTTCGTGACGGTCTGCCCACCGGCACTGCAAAAGAGCGGGGCTTTGTTTTCCCCGTAGAGGACAACTTTGAAGGTCTTGGCCGTATCAAGGAGTGTGCCAGGCAGCTCAAGCTCAAGAAGACAGACTGGGCAATCGGCACGGACAACGCTTTTTCAGAATTGCAAAAAACCGAAAAATTGCGCAAGGAAGGCAAATACGACATGCGTTTTTCGGCAATGGGCATCAAGACACGCGAAGAGCTGATCAAGTTCAACTGGTCAGTCGTAAAAAGCTCCCCGAATTTCGTTACCATGGAAGATCCCGGAAGTGAATCTGACGCCGAGGCACATCGTTTGATGACCGGGAAATACGGCAATCGCGTCCAGATAGTTGTCGACGACGCAGCCGTGACCCAGATGCGTTTTATCATCCCTTTCCTTGCGGCTCCTGAGCGAAAGAATCGTTGTGGCAACTCAGTCCTCATAAAGCTGAATCAAGCCGGAACATTTACCGAGACGTGCCTGGCAACGGAGATCGTTCTTGGTCTTGCTCGTGTCGACCGGGTTGAGGAGTTCCTGAAGGCACGCAAAGATCTTGGAGGTGTGCTCCGGCAACTCAAGGAACTTGGTGTGGGCAGCCTGCAAGAGGCCATTAACAACATCAAGAAGGGCGGATTCACGGCATTTTTCTCCCACCGCTCCACAGAGGGCACATCCGAATTCCTGCCTTATATGCCGCTTATATACGGTTCGGTCTCACGGAAGCTCTGGTTTAAGGCCGGTGCGCCGAACGGGGAACGCAACCTCCAGAATTACAATCCGTTGATCAGGGCGGAAGAAGAGATGCGCGAGAGGAAAATCAGGACCGTTGTGGCAGGATTCAAAGGATTGCCAGATGAGGTTAAGATCGCCGGCCTGAGATAGGAGACCTTCTCGTGAGAAGAGCAAATCTGCATAGACATGCCAAAGTCGTGGCAACTCTGGGACCAGCTTCGTCTTCTGTTGAGATGCTTTCCGACCTGATTCTGGCAGGAATGAATGTGGCCCGGGTCAACATGAGTCATGGGAATTACGAAGAGCATGCCGAGCTTATTGCCAACATCCGCAAGGCATCAGGTGCGGTGGGACTGGAAGTCGCGATTCTTCTTGACCTTCAAGGGCCCAAGATTCGAGTGGACAGTGTGCCTGAAGGTCTTAAGCTGAAGGATGGCGAAACCTGGGTCATAGGACCAACGAGGGTGCAAGAGGACTATCCGGAGTATAAGGATTGCTTTATCCCGACCAAATATGAACATATTATTGATGACTGCGAAGACGGGGCCCGTATACTCTTTGATGATGGATTGATTGTGGCGCAGGCGGTTGAAAAAGACCGGGATGTTAACAAGATCAATATCCTTGTGGGTGGCATCCTGAAATCTCACAAAGGGATAAATCTTCCTGATTCAAGAGTCTCCGCACCAAGTTTGACAGAGAAGGATCGTGAAGACATAATATTTGCCATTGAACAGGCTGTTGACTACATAGCCCTGTCGTTTGTGCGGAAAAAACAAGATGCACTCAAGCTTAAGGAGCTTCTTCGTGAACTGAATGAAGATATACCCATAGTCTCGAAGATCGAGAATCGAGAGGCCATTGACAACATGGAAGCAATCCTTGATGTTTCTGATGTGATCATGGTCGCTCGGGGTGATATGGGCGTTGAGCTTGGCAACCACCTTGTTCCTGCCGTGCAAAAGTACATTATTTCTTCATGCAATCATCGTGGAATACCCGTTATCACCGCCACCCAGATGTTGGAATCCATGGTTGAAAATTCCACTCCCACCAGGGCCGAGGCCTCTGATGTAGCCAATGCTATTTGGGACGGCACAGATGCTGTGATGTTAAGCGCTGAAACAGCCTCTGGAAAGCATCCCATTGAGGCCGTCAAAATGATGGGAAAAATAATAAGAGAAGCGGAAAAAACGCCAAAAGAAAGGCCTTCCTTTAAGTTCATGGATTTGACCAATATAGATGATGCTACAGTGATCGGTGCATCGCTGATAGCCGAAAGGATCGGCGCCAAGAGGATACTTTCCGTGACTCAGTCAGGAAACTCCTGCCTGAAGATGTGCCGGTTCAGACCACAAACGTCGGTTCTGGGAGTTTCCAATTCTTTGCCCATTGTGAGGAGGATGTGTCTCTATTGGGGAGTTAGCCCGTTTTACCTATATGAGTATGACGAAGATGATAGTGAGCTTGAGAACTACGTTATTGATAAGGTCAGAAGCGCATGTGATTTACACGGTGGCGATAAAATCGTTATCACTAGAGGCAGCGGGAAGTTCTTTGCACGGGGGAGTTCGAATTCCATCAAAGTGGTAGTAATTGAGTAGGGGAGAATATGGACAAAGATGAACTTCGAGCAAAGATCTATTCAAAGATAGACGAACTTCCCATGCTTCCCACAGTGATTTCAAAACTCCTCGGTTTGATCGATGGCTCAAAGAGTAATGCCGCAGATCTTTCAGATCCTCTATGTCCTGCCATGATCCCAAATGTGGATCTACAGTCTCAAAGTCTATAATGGAAAATCCTTTATCAGAAGAGTAGGGGAAAAAGGGGAGGATATGGAGTGTGTTGATGGTTCCTCCGAGGTAGGTATGGCAAAATTTGGCCAAGGTGGCAAGAGGGGACTTCTCTTCACCACGTAAGAGGTCGCCATAGTCATCGCTTGCATAATATCTTCCCCGGACTCGCTTTGTTGTAGGCGAGATTCGTGCCTTTTAAAGCAGAAAAAATCTGTCGATAATCCGACCTTTGCGATTTCGCTAAAAGCGGTTCACAAAAGATCCAATACGAGTTCGTCAGCTTTAGCTTTCAATACTCGTGCCAAGCCAAACACATTTTGAGCCAGGCTCTTGCTTTTCCATTTATGCGCGAGCCCTAAGTAATTTGTTATCTATGATCCTCTTATTTGGCATATTTTTTTCCCAACCATGGAACAAAAGCACCCGAATGGGGGGATAATGATTTCGATACGACCGGGTCTAACCCTTTGCTCCCACTACGTATTTACGAGTTCTGTGAGCTTCTTAAAGATTGGTTGCAAGCGCTCACGGTGTTTTGGAGGGATCAAAAGGGCGGGTATAGATTTGTTTTGAGCAAGTCCCGGCGAATCATATATGTCAATTGTGTCATCCGTATTATCCGAAGCCATCTGCGTTTCGTAGTGCTTGTGCTGCTCAAGAAACATGAGCACGTCGTTCATGTTGCCGAATAGCCCACCCTGGTCAATGTGCTCGATGAACTGCAAGAAGACGGTATTTACTGTAATCAGGAATGGATCTACCACAGCAGAGGCCTCTTTAGCACACTGTCGGGCTGAAAAGAAGCATCTGCATCCGAATGGTCGCTGTCCGTAAATAAGGCACTCATCGTGTAAGAGAAACTTGCAGGCGACTCCGAGAGAATCGTTGTCACTCTCCTCCGGCGGGTCTTCTCCTCGCAGGCACAAGGCAGCAAATTCGTTTGTACTGAGAACCGGTTTGAAGCGTTTACGGGCCGTGGTGTCCCGGATAACTTTCAGGAGATCCCTTTGTCCGGTTGAAATCAAATATTGCAATATACGGTACCCTTCCAGAGTAGTCATGGTAACATTTTGCGTGCAGCACAGGGCGCATCCTCGCTTACAAGCCACGGTGAGACCTTTTGAGAAGTCATCGTAAAGGCAGTATATGGCGTTTAAGACATCCAGCCGTAATTTTTGCAAGATATTTCCTTTTACAGGCGTCTCTTTACAATCCTAAACCAAACGGTTGATCCAGAATGACAACAACCCGGCTGCGGCTATTGCCGCGCAGGGCAGGGCAAGCCTTGGGTATATTCTCGGCATGTCTATCTTGAAATAAGAACAGGTCAAGACCAGGCAGATGTGCAAAGGGGACAACAGAACGCCAAGGTAGCCTGCACAGAAGGCCAAGACGGTATAAGCCAGGATTTGATCGGCCATTCCGAGATCTGCGAGCAGCGAAAAGATTATGGGAAAGGTTGTCCCTACAAAGGCCACTGTAATTCCGGTAATGCTTCCCACCAGAAATGGCAGCAAAGCGACAACCAGGATTATGGGCACTCTGGCGGATGTCAGGCTTTGGCTGATTTCTGAGACTGCCCGGCTGTCTTTCAAGACACCCTGAAAAACCATGACACCTGCAATCATGAAGATCATCGACAGCAAAGACTTGTTGAAAACTGTGCGCCTCATGTCCCCAAAGGGCATGTGATTCGACCGCCATACCCAGAATATGCTTATCACGAGCGCTACAATGAGGGGGACCTCCGTTCTTGTTGATTTCAATGGCGGCCACACGTTTCCCAACAGGTGGATCAGAACTCCAAAAAGAAGGGCGCCTCCCACAACCAGGAGTATCGGCGTCAGTTCTATTAGAAACCTACCGCGAGATTGGTTGGAATCGGCGTCAGAGGGATGCTTTTGAATCGGAATGGATCTTAACTGCGTAAGATATCCTATCCAGGCGGTGAAAAGCGTCAAGGGAAACTGGACAAGAACGAAGGCCCACAGATCAATACCGGAAAGGGCGCACGCGAGAATGACGCCAGGATACAGCGGCCAGCAAAATTCCCATATGTGACGGAATAAATAATTGATCACGGTTTTGTGCCCGGCGCGAAGGGCCGCCTGGTTGCTCATTTCCTGCACCATGAGGGCAGAAAAGATGGCTCCTCCAGGCATGGGAAGAAGCCCGATTATGGCCGGAAAGAGGGCCAGATTCAGGCGAATGTTTTGGCTGATTCCCCTGAAGGAGTCCAGAAGTCGTGTCATTTGCCCGGTTTTCTCCATTGAGTGGCTTAGGATCAGAATCAGAGTGATCACAACAAAGAGTACAACCGTACGTTCTGCGATAAGGGAGTCAACAATGGAGGTTCCTATTTGCCAGGCAGAAAGACGAAACCACAGGCCAAGCAGGATGGATGCTGCCACCAAAGCCGTGCCAAGAGAAAGCTTTTGTCTTATCAGGACGATGATGAAGACAAAAACTACCGCAAGTTTGATGATGGCAGATATGTTAAACAAGACATGCATGGCAGAGCTTCATTAACTACTTACTCCTCCTTCGGAACTTTCAGGCTACACGGCACGAGGACTTGGCATTTACCGCAGACATGGGTTGTCTTTTCAAGGCCCGCTAGTTCCTCTGTCTGGTCGCGATTGGATTTCAGGCGCTCCCAGCAAAGTTTGCGGTCGATGCCTGATTCGGACACCGCTCCCACCGGACAACGTTTGACGCACACAAGGCATTTATGGCCATTTTTGTGCAGGCATAGTTCTTTTTCTCTGATCAGGGGGCTGTCGCCAAATTCGGCATCGGTCACCAGACTGCCTAATCGTCCGGCGCATCCGGAGGGTGTGATAAGCTGAGCGTTCACCCCGAAGCGTCCTAGGCCTGTAAGATATCCCAGGTGCTTGTGAGACCATCGGGAGACGAGCTTTACATGGTCGAAATTGTGTGTAGCCGGAGTCAATTCGGCTTTGTATCCCCGGTCTTCAAGATGATGCCGGATATGTCCGCACAGGTTTTTGATGAGCCGATTTGTGGACTCATAGGTAAGCCCCCAGTTCCGGCAGGGGATTTCCCCTTTGTGGTTTTCAACCGCCAGCTCTTTTACAAATGGCACGAAAAAAACCACTACCGATTTGGCCGAGGGCAGTAAGTCCTGTGGCAGGGCGTGATCCTCTGCGGCGATGCGGGGCAGTATGTCGAAGCGATCGTCTGCTTTAGCTGTCGCCAGAAGCGGCTTCCGCCAGAGATTTCGTTCTCCGGTTGTTTCGGGGTATGCAGTTACATAATCGTCAATTAGGATTCTGAGATCGTTAGGAGTTACTGATTCATTCATTATTTCCTCTGAATAATATTGTTAACGGATACACCGTTGCCAATAAGACCTTAAGGTTAACGATGTCATTGAATTCAGCATGTTTTTACTTATAACCCAAGGTTCACCAGCCGCGGCTTTTTACGGTCTGATGAAATCTTTAGTTATGTGAAGCTTTATCTTCTTTTTCAAACAGGTATGAAACATATCAAACATGGCAAGACCAACTTATTAGCAAGTGTACTTTTCGTTAGACAGTTTGTTGGTGGGGTCGCCTTCATTTATCATCTGTTTTAGAAGCTCCCGTTCCTGGTCCAGCGGGACGCGCCCGGTCATATAGGCATAACAGACCTGATCGCCATCTTGATTAGTAAGAAAAGCCTCGGCCTCGGCGCGCCCACTTTTTTCTATCTTGGTAATTGTAATGGCGCAATGGACAGTATCACCGAAATAGACGGGTTTAATGTATTTGAAATTCATGCCTGTCGCGAGCCAGCCTACTTGGCCACCAAACTCGCAAATCATGGACCCGACGAGCAGTCCATGGCAAATGAGACTTCTGAAGCCCTTTACTTCTGCCCAACGGGAGTCGTAATGAACAGGGTTATAGTCCCTTGTCATGTCGCCAAACAATACAGATTCTTCTTGTGTGAATATACGTTTATAACTAAACGAATCACCCTCCCTTAGCCCATTAATAGCGCTTATCCGAATCGGATGTGCCATTCTATCCGCTCCTAACGATTTTTAAAACCAGTAGCAATTCAGTTATTCTTAAACTAGGTCGAAAACAGCTCCTATCTTTCTCTCGTTCGAACTCCGTATTTATGCCTTTCAGAAATCCGCGGAGCTCTTTAATATCTCGTTCTGGAATAAGTTCGATCCGCCCGCCATATTTTGCAACCTGCATTTTTGACCGGGGCGAAGACGCAATGCCTCCCTGACTACTTTTGGTATAACGACTTGATATTTTGGTGATACGGTTACAGTTTGCATGTCACAATCTCCATCGATATTATTTCGTATTACAATAAGATGATCGATAGGGTTTGTCAATTTTATGACTTATCCCGTCAGAGTCAATGAGTAGGCTCGATGGATGCCGCAGATCAAGTCACAACAACCGACGCTTGCCCGTCAAAGGGATTTGTACGGACCGCCAAGGAGAACAAGTACGGATATTCCCGCCTAAGGTAAGCGAGATACGAAACCCACTTACGCACCAGGAATCCATAGCATCGTTTCACATCAGCCATGAGATGTCTGACATCTGAACCCGGAAGGTCCAATACGCTCTTTCTACAAGAGAGTTCTTCTGCCAGATGAAACACGGCACGGAGCAGCTCAGTAAAGGTTTCATGTTCCAGCAGGTTGGGGTTCTCCAGAAGTCTGAGGAGGAAATCAGTCTTGCCGGTCAGGAAGTCTTTCAGCTGTTGAAGATCAGCTGGCCTGACAGAGACCTTGTACGGATGGGCGGAGAGTATCTGTTTTGCATGTTCGGGGGTGAGCTTGCTCCATACATCGGGCCTGCCGAGGTGATTTCGAAGGTAGTCGGCTTGCGGATCCCAGGCTGAGAAGCGAGAGAGCAACTCCGTTCCCGTGTTGCTAAAGAAAGCTCCGATGAGCATATTCAGTTTCTCAAGACGCGAGTGCATTTCTCTAACCCCAAGTAGCCGGTTGATGAACACCGTGACTAAAAGAACGGAAATCGGAAGAAAAGAAAGGCTTGTGAAACCCCAGAGCCAGATGTGGTGAAGATCGCGGAAACAGGTATAATGTATAAAATAGAGAATGAAACTGCTCACAATCAACGCTAAAGAGAACTTCAATTCCCACGCAATACGACCAACTCTTCTTTTCATTTTGAGAACCCCGTGGTCTTCTGCATGTCAATTATCGAACGCCTGAACTCACCAGGCGCTGTAAGCGATCTAGTAAAGTGATTTGTGTACGCCCGGCACGGGCGTGAGCCTTTCGGCCCTGAGCTCAAGGCCGAAGGGCTTATGGGGGTGGGGCTCGGCTGAACTTGTCGAAGCCAAGTCCCCTGTATGTGAAGCCTGTAATGTCGTGAGACATAACAAAAACACTAGCCGAAGGCAACCCCCTTCGCCAAAGGCTACGGCGGCTCAAGAGCGCGGAACCGCGAGGGACCGTCCGAAGGAAGTATCAGCGCAAAACTATGAGCCGATGCACCTATGCAAACGCTTCGGCGGCACAGGCGAACAGAAACGGCATATACTTGTCTCGCCGTAGCTCGAAGAGCGAAGGCGGAGGGCGTCCGGTGGAATGACTGGTTATGCGACCATTGGCGATCTAGGGTTAAGCCGAGTTTCGGTAAGCAACTATATATCGATAGCCATACTCAATTACTGGTTCCCCGTTCTGATTGGTAACCTTGCATCTAATCTCAGCGAATCCTAAATCAAAAATAATCCACCGGCTCTGCCGGTGAGAATTGAAAAGGCTTTGCCGTTTAAGGCCTTAACATTATAGACAGGATTTACTGGATGGACAGGATTTTTTTGCCTTTCCTGAAGAAAGGCAAAAAGTATCA
>JAFGFW010000063.1 GCA_016930875.1 Deltaproteobacteria bacterium
AGTCCCGCCAGACCCCCTCTACGGCCCGCACAGCCCCATTTGCTGACTACCTACCCAATTGCGCTTTCGCTATATAGAATATCCAGGGGGCATCATGAACGTAGACAAAAACGAATTCTTTCGTCAGGCCGTCATCCGGATCTGCGGAAGTCTTGACATTGAGGCCGCGTTGGAGCGGTCTTTCCGCTATGTTCAGGGCTTTTTGCCGGTGGACCACATGAGCCTTGACTTGTTGGATCCTGAACTCAACGTGGTGCAGTTCATCGCCGCAGTGAGATCGGAAGGGTGGGAAGACCTGGGCAAGATCGTCCAGCTCCCGGAAGAAGGAAGGGATGAAAGGGCTGCCAAGTGGGTCTTCGGCGAAAAGCTGAAAATCATTAACCAGCCCGACAAGGATCCGGATATTCGAATGGTCTTCAAGCGCCTCGGCAAAAGCCTGGATGTTTCCATGATGTCCATGCATCTGGAACTGGAAGGCAAAAGGGTCGGAGCCCTCTCCTTGATGGCCAAAGGCACGGGCCAGTATGAAGAGCGACACGGCGAACTGGTCCTCCTGCTAAACGAGCCCTTTGCCGTGGCCATGGTCAACGCCATGAAGCACCAGGAAGTCCTGAAACTCAAAGACATGCTGGCCGATGACAACCGTTATCTCCAACGGGAGTTGAGACAACTTTCAGGTGCAGAAATTGTGGGGGCCGATTTTGGGCTGAGACAGGTCATAATGTTGGTTCGGCAGGTAGCGCCTCTGGAGAGCCCCGTATTGCTGCTCGGAGAAACCGGAGCAGGCAAAGAGGTCATTGCCACCGCTCTTCATTACTCCTCCCCCAGAAAGGATGGCCCTTTCATCAAGGTAAACTGTGGTGCCATCCCTGAAAACCTTCTGGACAGCGAACTCTTCGGCCATGAAAAGGGTGCCTTTACCGGGGCCATTTCCCAGAAAAGAGGCCGCTTTGAACGGGCCGATAAGGGCACCATCTTTCTCGATGAAATCGGCGAACTCCCTCTCCAGGCTCAGGTTCGGCTGCTGCACGTGCTGCAGAACAGAGAGATCGAACGGGTGGGCGGCACCAAATCGATTCCTATCGATATCCGCATCATTTCGGCCACCCACAGAGACCTCCAGGAAATGATCAAGGCAAGGCAGTTCCGTGAAGATCTGTGGTTTCGCCTTAATGTCTTTCCCATCATGATCCCCCCACTGAGGCAGCGGAAAGAGGATATCCCGGCCTTGGTGCACTACTTCATTGAACGAAAGTCAATAGACCTCAGAATCCATGAAAGGCCAAGGCTTGCGGCCGGAGCCCTCGACCGGCTTATGGCGTATGATTGGCCTGGCAATGTCCGAGAACTGGAAAACGTTGTGGAGCGTTCCTTGATTCAGCACCCCCACGGGCCTCTTGACTTTGATCACTTGATCATGACCCGAAAAGGGCGACATGGGCGGGCGAAGACACAAGATGGGAATGGGGATATACTCACCTTGAATGAAATGAACGCACGGCATATCAGGCGGGCGCTGGAGCTGGCCAAAGGAAAAATCAACGGACCGGAGGGTGCCGCAGAGCTGCTTGACATCCATCCTAATACCCTCAGAAAGAGGATGAACAAACTGGGGATTCCTTATCGACGACGGAAGTAAATGTGGTTTTTCTCCCGAGATTTTGAGGGTCATCCTGCTACCACTTAGGGGATGTCCCCTCATTTCCTCCTCTACGAAAACGCCATGAAACAGTAGGGATCCCGGTCCTCAAACACATCCAGGCCGTGGCTGTAGGCCACCGCAAGGCAGCCCCGGCAAACGAGTCGGATGGGGCAACCTTGGCAGCTACGAGGGCCGGAACGGTATTGGCGGGCCTCCTCGGAATCGTAGATATCGGTCAGACTTTCCTTAAAGGCGTTTCCAATGAGTGAAGGAAACTTTCGGCAGGCGTGGACCTCCCCGTCGGAAAGGAGGGCCATGAAATTAAACGCTGCGCCACAGCCGTACCCCGTACATCCGCCAAAAGGTTCCAAGCCATTTTCGTGGCATACAATATTAATGACGTTATCCTTCCAACCCATGATGGGATTATGCTCAGACGCCTTCATGTATGTTTTCAGAAATTCCGCAAAGTTTTCCCGGGAGGGGGGCTGCAAGTTGGCCCCTTCTCCAACCATGGAAAGGCGGTTGAAGGTAAAATCATCGGTCGAATCGCGAAGGATTTCTGCCAGGGGAAGAACCTGGTCCATGTTCCCCTTGGTAAGGGTAAGCATGACCTTGGAAGAGATACCCAGATCGCGAAGCAGTTTCAGGAATTTCATTACCCGTTGGAAGTGCCCCGGCCCCCGAATCATATTATTGTGTTCTTCCAATCCCTCCAGGCTCACCTGAAAAAAAACCGGCCGCTGAATGGCCAAAAGGGCTTCAAGTTGTTCCCGCGGCGCCGGATTTCCGAGGATGGCCACGGCCAAGTCCCTTTCTGAGGCGGCCTTGTAGAGGTCTGAAAAATGAGGATACAGCAGGGGATTACCGCCGGTAAATGATACCTGCCCCCTTACATTTTTGTCTCTGCAAAAGGCCCTCAGATCGTCGAGGATTTCAAGCCCCTGTGCCGGCGTCAGAGGCGACCGCTTGCTCCGATCGTAACAGTGCTTGCAGTGAAGATCACACGCCTGGGTGACGTGCCACTGCAGCGTGAAGTAACTGGAGGATACGAAACGTTCGTACTGATGTTCAGCCGCCGGAAAACTTGCAGGGTCTCTGCGTATGTGAGACCGGGGGGCGATTAGAAGGCCCTTGGCAGCACCTCGTCTGATAGCGGCATCTACGGCCCCTACCGGCAAGGCAGCGGCTGCAGCCACTTTTTCCGGATCGATCCCTTCGACCACCACCTTAAGCACAAGAAGATCTTCATCGGTGGCGACCTGGGTCTTAACCTTTCTTGTTTCAGGATCCCGCCAGACCAGCACGTATTCTTCGCCCGGTTCCGGCTCTTTTGGGGTAAGTCGTTTTTTCCCCTTTAGCAGGAAAGGCAGATGCTTCCAGGCAAGCTGAAGGAGCTGAAGGGTGGGATTGACGACAATCTCCTCGGTCTGTCGAGGAATATCATCTTGCTCTGTTGAAAGCTTGTAGAGGATCCACTCCAGGCGGGCGAGCTCGGCTAGGAATCCCGGCACACGAGCATCGCCCTGCTGGAGTGAAACGGTAGTGGGAAATGACTCCGGCCCAGCATCTTGCGCACAGGTTGCAAGGATCCACGCCCAGGTATCCCCATCCACCATGGAACGACACGATGGGTACACCCTTGAGAGCAGGTCCTCGTCGTCTAGACGCCCGAGCGACTTCCCCTTCTGATCCTGGGACAGTGGAGAGGTCATGGGGAGCCTCGACGAATCGGCAAAACCGATTTCTGAACCGCTAAGGGTTCCTTAAGCCGGAAATGGGCGACAAGAATCGTTGCCCTTCTGAGTTTTTTCTCGGCCGTCACTATTAGTGCTACCTGCACTAAGTCCTAGCTTCAACCACTTTTGGCTGGGGCCTTCTCGGTGCTACCTGCACCGGAACTGCCACTTCAGCCGCTTTGCCCGGATTTTTCCTTTTTGGCGCCACCTTCACCAGTGTCAGTGCCACTTCATCCAGAGGAGCACCCAGGAAGCGAGAGCCCGGCCCCCGCCTATAAGACCGGCAAGCCCGAACGTTGCCAGGACCTTCTTGATGTGCTTGGTGTCCATCATCTACCTCCGCATAAGTTGGTTGATAGGGCGCTGTTTTTCCTCCCAGGACAGGAAAAACACCGGCGAATACACCGAACAAAACGCCCCTGCACACGTGGCAGGATGCATGTTTTTATCTCTCCGGTAAATAGGGTAATCACTGTATTTGCCGACAAGAAAGACCCTATTTTGGGGGGGACATGGTCATATTGGAGACGAAAACACCTGTTTTCAGACCAGAAGACATTGAAAAGACAGAGGAGATATGGGAAACTGACAGCATGCCGAATCGATATGTGTCAACCGTGTGTTCCGGAAAAGGCCCGCTATCCTGTGTCAGGAAGGAAGAAGAACAGTGCTTAGAAAAGACATTTGGCCAAGCTTATTTGGATATTTCCTATTTTCCTACTTTCTCGTTGCCCAAGAAGAAAAAGCCAATTTCAAATCTCGCACCCATAATCACACAGCTTTCTCAGGGGGCATTCCGGACATCTTGGTTTGCGGGCTGTGCACAAACGCCTCCCGTGCCAGATCATTTGATGTGAAAAGTCTATCCAGTCCTTCTTGGGAATCAGGGGCATGAGGTCAAACTCGATCTTGACCGGATCGCTTTCCCTTGTAAGGCCTATGCGCTTAGACACGCGTTTTACGTGCGTGTCCACGACTATTCCGGGTATCCCAAAAGCGCTTCCGAGCACGACGTTGGCTGTCTTTCGCCCCACGCCAGGGAGTCTAACCAATGTCTCCAGATTGTCGGGGACCTTGCCGCCATGTTTCTCTATGAGCCCTGCGCAGCATGCCTTAATGCTCTTTGCCTTGTTGCGATAAAAGCCCGTGGGACGGATCATTTCCTCTAGATCCTCGATCGGCACTTCAGCAAAGTCGTTTGCAGTTCGCAGCTTCTTAAAGAGGGTCTTTGTCACCTCGTTTACGCGCGCATCCGTGCACTGGGCCGAAAGAATAGTGGCAATCAGCATCTCCAGGGGGGTTCTATGGTCCAGGGCAGTCTTGACATTCGGATAGGTGTTCCTTAGGATCTCCAAAATTTGCCTGATACGCTTTTTTGCAATTTTATCAGCCATGATTTCTACCTCTCAGCAAAAAAAGCCGGTTGCCAAGACAGGGCGCCAAGTCAAGTCCAACGTCGTTCGCGCCCTGGGCTTGACCTCCGGCGGGCTTGACAGCATTCTCTCTGCCCTCGTTCTGAGGGATCAAGGCATCGAGGTGGCCTGGATCAACTTTGAAACCCCGTTTTTCGCCTCGGATAAGGCACGTGAAGCCGCCCGCATGACAGGGATATCTCTTATGGTGAAAAACATTACCGGCGTCTACATTGAGATGCTCAGGAATCCCAACTGCGGCTACGGCGCCAACATGAACCCCTGCCTGGATTGTCACGCCCTCATGTTTCAGATTGCGGGATCGATCATGAAAAAAGAGGGGTTTGATTTTCTTTTCAGCGGTGAAGTAGTGGGCCAGCGGCCCATGTCCCAGACCAAACCTTCGCTGCGTTATGTTGAGAAAAACTCCGGTTTTGATGGCTACATCCTTCGCCCCCTAAGCGCCAAATTGCTCCCCCTTACTATTCCCGAAGAACTGGGCCTGGTGGATCGTGAGCGTCTGTTAGGCATTTCGGGGCGCGGGCGAAAGGAACAGATAAAACTGGCTGAGGCCTTTGGCGTCACGCAGTGTCCTGCTCCGGCCGGGGGATGTCTTCTGACGGATTCCGCGTTTTGCAAACGTCTAAAGGACCTCTTCGATCATCAGGATGATTGTCAAGAGCGAGACCTTGAGCTTCTAAAATACGGCCGCCATTTTCGTCTCCGTGAGAAACACAAGGTCATTGTAGGTCGCACAAAGGACGACAATAAACGGATCTCAAGTTTTGCAGATCCTTGCAAAGACATAAAACTCCGCATGACAGATATGCCAAGCCCGATTGTGCTGATCCCCTATGGCGCCCCGGGAGAGATAGTACATGAGGCAGCCACGCTTTGCGCAGCCCACAGCAAAGCCCCGGATGGCCAGCCGGCCCGCGTCTCAGTAAAAGCCCCCGGGGGTTCAAGCGTACTCACGGTCTTAAGCGCTCCTCGTGAAGAATATCATCGTTATCTTATCTAGCCAGCCGTCAGTCTTTACCTTTTACTTTTCTCTTTTCCTTGAGCTTTAATGTCTGTTTGACGAGATTCTTTTCATGCTCGTAATCGATCACCCTCTGAAGCATGATCTTCTGGGCCATGACCGGTCCGGCGCCATGCCATGTACCCACACCGTGAAGGCCGGCGGTCCAGTTCTGCAAGAGCTTGTGGACCTTCATGATATTTTCCGTGGGCTCATCAGATCCAAAACTGTAGAATTCCTCCACAAAGTCTTTGACCTCAGGGTTTTTCAATTCTTTAAGGGAAGGAAGTGTGACGATCAGACCGCCGCCAATATCTCCGGCCAGGGCCATGACCCTCCAGAAGGCATTGCAAACATTTAATTTTGAAACATTGCCCATGATTTCGTCAGGCAAGAATACACCGGAACCCGGGGGTTCCTCAGTGCCTTTGTGCGCGGCCGCCAATCCGCAAGCCCGGCTTGTCTCCCTTAAGACCACCATCTCCATCAATTGATCATTAATATGCGTGGCCTTTTCCAGGCCTTTGTATTCTTGAATGAGTTTTGAGGCGCCGATGATCTGATTCATAAAACCCACTTTGCAGGTCCCGCCGCAGGTCATGCGATGGGTCCTGGCAAAACGGCTCACGAGCTTTCCGGAATACGCGTACTCTCCACAGTGAAAAACCCGTTCCCAGGGAACAAAGACATTATCAAAGACTACCATGGATGTCTCACGCTGGCCGAAAACCGGGTTCCCCAATTCCTCAATGTCTTCGGCCATATCCCTTTCAGCGGAATACGGGGTGTATTGACACACAAAAGTAATCCCGTCGGCATCGACAGGGGTTGCAAATGCAACAGCGTAATCCTCTTCACCCTCGAAATGGGCGGCCTGGGGCAAGACCGCCAGCTCGTGGCTGGCATAGGCCCCGCTGATATTTATCTTGGCCCCTCGCACCACGATACCCTGTTTGTTCTTGTCCACAATCTTTAACGAAAGAAAAGGATCAGGCCAGTCCAGCGTCTTCTTGTTCCGACTTCCCCTTGGTTCGGTAAGCGCCCCCGCAACAGCGAGGTCCTTCGTTTGAACCATCTTCAGGTATTCCAGAAACCGGGGGTGGTATTCTGTCCCCAGATCGCGATCCATCTCCCAGGTGGTGCCGGCCAGGGAATGAAAGGCATCATATCCTGCACACCGATATATGCATGTTCCGAGCATCTCTGCCGTAAAGGTGCCTGCTTCGGCCTTTTTTACCAGGTCTTCCGTGCCGGCGCTTACATGAGTGTATCTATTTACCGCATCGTCAATCAGGGGCGAGTAGCAGGTCATGATATCCTTGTATCTGGGATCAAGGGCCCAGGCATAGCTGGCCTTGTTGGCTTCCACAACGGTTCGGGTATTTCTGTTTTCAAGGATGTTCTCCACCCGCTTGCCGTTCATAAATACCCTGGGTTTCAGCTTTTTCAGGCTTTCCTCAAATTGTTCCGGTGTCATTAAGGCCATCTGTTCCTCCTCAGGTATTGAAATTCCAAGAAACCACCCCCTGGATAACCAAAGCCTGGGCCTCTTGGTCAGAATGCTGCTACTTCGACGTTGAGCCTTCTTTCTGAAGCTTCCTTAATCTTTCCCAAATATCCTCTACCTGTCTTCTGGTTTCCTCAATAGAACCTTCGTTATGTACCACAAAGTCGGCATACCCGACTTTCTCGTCTATGGGAAGTTGCGCCTTGAGGATATTGGCTGCTTCCTCTTTACTGATGCCGTCCCGTTTGGCCAGGCGCTCTACCTGTTGCTCCTGTGGGATGTGAACAACCAGGAGCTTATGAAACATATACTGCAAGTTTAGCTCAATCAGGAGTGGGACCACTACCTGGATGATGGCGCCAGGGTCCTTTTCCGCGATCTCATTTACCTGTTTCAAGAATTCTTCATAGATTGGTGGATGCGTATAAGCCTCGAGCTTCTTTCTTTTTTCCAGATCTCGAAAGACGATTTTTGAGAGCTTTTTGCGGTCCAGAGCGCCATCTTCCTTAAGGACCTGCTTTCCAAAATAATCGACGATTTTTTCAAAGGCCGGCCTTCCCGGTTCAACCACCTGCCTTGCGATCAAATCAAAATCGATCAAGGGAACCCCCAGTTCCTGTAACACATCGGACACGGCGGTCTTTCCGCTGGCAATGCCTCCGGTCACGCCCAGGAGCAAACGGTTGTCTTTGCCTCTGATGGTCTTGGCAAATTCTTCCAGACGGCTGTAGGCAGGTGGGAACAGGGGCGTCACGTCACCCTCGGCGCCGGCGAAACTGATGGGGTAGCGAACGCCTCTACGATAGAGGGCCTCCATGCCCCGGAGGGCCTTTTCCATCATGTGCGCCGGCACGGCCATGACCAGATCTTCATCCTGGCAGTGTCCGTAGCGCCGTTCACCATAGCAGGGGATAGTCAATGAAGGTTTACCGGTCAAATAGCACCTGGCGATGGCGTCCGAGCAGGAGGATTCTCCCACACAATGGAACTGCATGACTTCATAGTCTTCAAACTGGAGCGAATTGATCAAGAGCATCATCTGAGCAGGATTGGCGTAGATGAGGACAATCTCAGGTTCAAAGGGATTGTAGACCAGAGGGGCCATGGCCACGGCCTTGTACTTTCCAAGTGGGATGCGGGGGATACAGGCCTCGTATTTCCTGGCGTCTTCCTTAGTCTTGACCCAGACAATGCTTCGGAACGTGCCGTCCTTGTAAGTATCCGGAGTGTCTGTCAGACCCAGGATAGAAGGACAGGCCGGAAACACGAAATCGTCAAGCTCTGCCCCCACGGTCCAGTCAAAGTTTCTGACAAGCGTAATCAGTTGACAAAGGGTTACCTTGTGCTCTGTCCTGCGCAAAAACGGAATTTTTTCAAGGTCTTCATGTTTTTCCAGCATCTTAAAGGCCACAGGAAAGGACTTGAGCCTCATTAAAAGCTCCATCCTTCTGATCAGCTTTTCCCAATCAGTCTCCTTTTCCATTAGAAGGGCTCCTTTCTGAAGGCGATCGGTGCATAACTTCCATTTTGCAGGGCTTTGATGAGGCCGCCCTCATCCTTGATGACTTCAGAAAACCGGGTCGCGTAGACTCCGACTTCACCGATCGCATGGGCATCGCTTCCGCCTGTGACCGGAAGGCCCAGGCCGGCAGCAACCTTTGACGCAAACCGATTCTCTTTTTCCGTGACTTTACCGTTCATGACCTCTACGGCATCGACCCATTTGAAAAGGGGTCTTTCCATGGCCTTTTCCGGGGTCAGTCCGAGGCGGCCCACACCAAAGGTCAAGAACCCCCTGAATGGGTGGGGCACAATTATGAACCCATCTTCTTTTAAGGCATCCTCTCTGAGGTCCTCCAGTCTGATAATCCCCTTGATAGGCTTATCCAGGCCAAAGACAAGCATGTGGCCCTGATCGGTGGTAATCTCGTTGCCCCTGAGGACAAGGAATCCGTGTTTCTGCCTAAGATCTTCCACGAGGTCGGATTCCCATGCATAATTGTGGTCGGTAAGACAGATGCCGTCCAGACCGATCCCTTTGGCCTCTTCAATCAAGCGGTCCACAGGCACTGAACTGCACGGAGAAGCCGGACAGGTGTGTGCGTGCAAGTCGATGATCATTCCCCCGGATACGTTCTTTTCTACTGTATCATAAGCGTCTTGATCCTTTTGGAGGGGCCGTTGCTGGTTGATAATGGCGCTCACAGGGGCGGGCTCCGGCCCATCTTTCAGGTCGTTCTTAACAAATTGCTCAAGGGTCAGGCTTTCATTCTTGGCCTTCTCATCCTCCCATCGGGCCAGCATGGCTGCCTGGTTTGCAGCATCACAGCACTCTATGAGGAGGTTTGCATGATGCCGGCACGCCTTGCGACCGACAGTCTTGTGGATTTTCCGGGAAAAGCCTTCATCTTCAATATGATACCCCACGGCTTGTTGAAGAAAACGAATTGCCCTTGGGCATTCCGGCGTGGTCCAACGATTCCATTTGCCTTGGATGGCAAGAATCTCCAGGTCAGATATCCTTACGGAGACACGGAGCTCCAGGCTGTATATGTCGTCATCAAGGATGCCGTGAACAAGCAGGTTGTCCCGATCTTTTCTTTGAACGCTTACCAGCTTGTTTCGTACGAATTTCAGCATGTCTCTTCTTGACTCTGCAAGTTCTCAATACCTTCCACAAGCGGACTCCCAGGGGCAAAGGCGGCGCAGCGATTGTACAATCTGGCATTTCCCTTGACCATGTCCCTAAAAAAATCCTTTGCGCCCTCCTTGTCTGTTGGCGCAGCGCTTAACACATCTTTGGTGAGAGACAAGATAACGCTGTGGCAGCACTCCTCCACCATAAAGGTCAGTTGGCTACAAACTTCGGTTTTGCCCATGAGGCCCTTGATGATTTCCAGCATACCGGGTCCTATCCGAACCCCAACCATTTTCTCAAGGGATCCGGCCGGCTTCAGACATTCTTCCTGGTGACTGCGGAGGACTTCACCTCTTGCGCCTGTGATCTCAAGATCGGGCAGCCGGACTATGATTTCAACAAATGCATCCGTCAAGGTGTCCTGCAGTCGGCACCACGACCTCATCGTCTGACCGTCAAGTTGCTCAACACAAGTACATCGATTTCTTGAAAAACCGAGAAGGCTAGGCATGGTTCAAACCCTCCAATAGGGCCTTAAGCTTTTCAGCGCTGATAACGCCTTCACGGAGGATCTTTGGTGGATCTACTGTCACGTCAACGACTGTCGACCCCCCTATTCCTCCAAGACTGCCTGCATCCAGTATCAGATCGACCTGATCCATGATTTTCCGGTCCAGCTCGGCCACTTCACAACAACCGGCTTTCCCGGAAAGATTAGCGCTGGTTCCTGTGATAGGGCTTCCCACTGCCCTCACCAGGGCAGAGGCTACGGGATGGCTGGCAAGGCGGATGCCGATCTTGCCGGTGTAACCGGTGAGGTTTCCCGGCAGGACATC
This sequence comes from Deltaproteobacteria bacterium, assembly GCA_016930875.1. Classification (NCBI taxonomy): domain Bacteria; kingdom Pseudomonadati; phylum Myxococcota; class Myxococcia; species Deltaproteobacteria bacterium. The sequence goes on from JAFGFW010000063.1 coordinate 10,796, forward strand.
AGTAGCCTGAAAAACCAGGGTAATATGTCCCGGCCAATAGGCTTGGATCAGGAGTGTCGCCATCCTCGGGACAGACTGGACCAGGGGGACAAGGTCAGCCATGGAGGCAATGAGGATAAGGAGGGGTTTTTGCCGGCTGCGCTCTTTTACTCGAAACACCCTGTCAACCACATTGGCGTCAAGGGCCTGGACCCCGAGGCCGTAAAAGGTGCTGGTGGGAAAAACCACAAAGCCGCCTCTTTTGATCAAAGCGGCGGCCTTGTCAATCGTCTCCCGGTCAGGAGACTGCGCGTCCACGGTGATGATTTCACAGCGTTTTTTCGGCACCTTGCCCCTCGTTTTGACACATCACAGTCGGTCTGGTTCTCGAGCAAAGCTAGCAGTAAGGTAGATTTATG
>JAFGFW010000064.1 GCA_016930875.1 Deltaproteobacteria bacterium
AGTCCCGCCAGACCCCCTCTACGGCCCGCACAGCCCCATTTGCTGACTACCTACCCAATTGCGCTTTCGCTATATAGAATATCCAGAGGCATTTGTAATTCTTGACAAAATCTTAACTACCTGATACGCAACGTTAGGACCAGTTAGACCGTCAAATTTCACCCACCTGCTGTGATGTCCTGAAGCGTAGTTCCCATCTGCATGAGATGGGTTTTTGATACCTTAGGTGTTGCTGGGGGAGGCTATGAATTGAACACTCGAGGCCCATCTTTCTGAGAACGATGGGCTTCTGGCGTTTTGGGGCTCAGAGTGATGGGGTTCACGTGGAACTAAGGCACACGAACTCCGATAATTCAGAGCTTTCCCCACATCTTGTTCAGTATTGGAATTGACGGGGTTGTTTTTCCAAGGGGGTCCCTAAGTTAATAAGTTAGGATGTCCCTAAGGGTTCCCCCACTGAGTCTTTTAGATCAACAAGGCTTTCCCAAGCATGTTCTGCATAGCGATAGGCACAATGGCGTGCCTGAGGCTTGATGACCCACCATTCCAAGATGGGAATCATTATTGTCAATAGGGCACATGTCATTGTCTCAGGGATAGGAAACTCTCTGCCTGCTATAACGGGGCCAATCACCAGGGCGGCGGTGCTTGCTGCCGAAAGAAAAAGCCAGAGCCACGTACAGCCGTACAGATTTCGCGCAAAGCCATAGTCTGTGTTCGCAGCATGACTCGGCAAGTCCTTTTTCCCCCATATTCTCTTCCTCACTGCAGCAAAGGCATCGGCAATGCGGGCATCCGCCCCATCAGGGTCATCTCGTTCTTCTTGCGGCGAGGCGAGTGGAATGCCAAGCCTCTCTTTGACCAAGGCGTGAAAGCGTTTTTTCCATGCATCACTCTTGTACCCGTCTCGCCATCGCATGAGCGAGGTAGAAGGGTAGCCTCCCCATTCACGAAGAAGAGAAGGCTCTGCCATCAGTCCTAGCTGGCGCACGACAGGAGACGCCAACGCCGAAACCGCTGCCATGATGATCGGATTGGCAAGCCACGGGTTGGCTTCTGCCGCCAGGATTCTCATGGCCCACGGTGTGATGATTATAAGAGGAAGGCTGGTGAGAACACCTACAAGGATGCGACTCTTCCAAGCATAGCCATCGAAAAGGAATTTGAGCATCTGTCATTCTCCGGCCAGAATTCTATGGTTCCGTTTTCATAAAGGTCAAAAACCATCGTGCCATGCCAACGGGTACTCACAACGTGGTCGCTGTACTGTCGGTACTTGTTCGAAGCGTCACAATCAGGCTTCTTGCCCACAGAAACGGCCGTGTATTTCGGGCTCATCAGCTTTACCGCCGGTTGGTGATAGCCGCTGTCCCGGCCATGATGAGAGGCCTTCAGGAGCTGGATATCCATTATGTCGGCACCATGATTCTCCACGATGTAGTCCCACGTTGCCTTTTCCGCATCGCCTCCAAGAACCACCTTGCTCCAACCATGCTGAATGAGAAGTACATAACTCATCCCGTTCGCATCGCTGCTTTCGTCTTCGGATTCTAGAAGGGCAGGATCTGGAGCGAGGATGGTGATTCCGTCTTCCGTCCAGTAGTTGCCGGTATCACGGGCAAAGGGCCTCACGACTTTGACTGTGCTCTGAATGTCATCACGAAATGATCTATAAAGGGCCCAGTCTGCTTTTTGAGAGTCCGTCAGCTTGGAGAGTTCCTGGGTGTACGAGTTGGGCAATACCCAGGCATTGATCATAGCCACATTCCGCATGAGATCTGAAAGACCCGTCAAATGATCCATGTGGGGGTGTGTGGAGATAAAACGAAAGGCTTCGTCGGTGTTGCCGGGCGACTGAGTTAAAGTCTTGATGTACGGGATCGGGTCTTCGAGTTGAATGTCGTACCCAGCCCGCTGAAGAAGCGTCTTGTAGTCCAACGCTCCAGATCCATACAAGAAACGGTCGTAGAGGGCACCCGATGGATTCCACGTTTGGATGACCTCTGTTAGAGAATCGGCATCCATTTTCTCGCTACGGTTAATGTCCACCACCGTCAGCCTGCCACTTGGCAATTCCAGTAGAATACAATCGCCGTGTCCAACATTGAGAACATGTACTCGGATCATTTCTTCTTCCTCCTTCCTACCTGTAGTCTTTGCGCCGCATAGCAGCATTCACTGAACGATTGCCGGTCTTGACTTTGGCAACGCTCCGGCCATACCTGTCTCGTGCCACACTATCGATGGAAACAGTCTGTCCGTGGATAAGCTCACGCAACACTCTAGTAGCAGCCTTTGCGCCACGGGAGCCGGTCTCAGGTGCATTGACGTTTGCCAGCCGAACAGGCCTCTTTCTGGATCCAGTCATGAACGTGTCACCATCGATTACCCTGGTCACTCTCTCTTTTCTTGACATGATCAATCTCCTTTGGATAATATTTTGCAAGATATTTATAATTGTAAACCAGAAGTGCTGTTTGTCAAGTAAATATTGCAAGATCTTTTATACCGCACCTGAATATACTTAGGGTCTTTATTATCATGTTGCAGTTACTAATATACCGTGATAAAGGACTTTCGGTATGCGCCTCAAGAAAATAGCGGGAATACAAAGTGGTTATATCAGCCGTGGGAAAATTGAACCCCGCGACGATGGCACTCATTTCTTGCTACAGGCCAAAGACGTTGATGGTCATCGCCTTACCTATCGCACGGATGACCTCATCCGCTTTGAACCTGTTCTTTCCGGGAAAGACTGGATATTAAAGTGGGGGGACATGCTCTTTATGGCCCGGGGGGCCCGGAACTACTCCGTGCTATTGGACGAAATCCCGGATTCGGCATTGGCAGCAGCGTGTTTTTTCATCGTTCGCGTGTCCACCGAAAAGGTTCTGCCGGAATACCTTTTCTGGTATCTCAATCAGGCGCCGGTTAAACACTATCTAGGCAGGTATAGCGGAAGAGGGGTCCATATGCCGGTGGTTCGGCGGGCAGTCTTAGAGAACCTGGATGTTCCTCTACCCTCCCTGGAAACTCAGCACAGAATCACAGAGCTAAACGGACTCATGCGCAACGAACAGGCACTTCTTGAGGTGTTGGCGGAAAAACGCAAAGACCTGATAGCGGGTGCTTGTCTCCAAGCGGCTCGCGACAGTTAGTCGAAGGGGATAATCATATGAATGACCAACAAAAAAAGGACGCGATTTTAAACAAGGTCTGGCAGGCCTGCGATACCTTCCGAGGCGTCATCGATCCTGCCCAGTACAAGGATTATATCCTGACCATGTTGTTTGTGAAGTACCTGAGCGATATCCTCAAATCCAGGATGGCTCAGTTGACGGCCAAATACAAAGGAGCCAAGGAGCGCATAAAGCGTGCGCTGGAGCGCGAACGCTTCGTTATTCCAGACATTGAAATGAGGGATAGCACAGGAAAAGTGGAGGACCGCTTCCTCGCCACCTTCGACAGTCTTTACGAGCGACGCGGCAGATCGAATATCGGCGAACTGATCAATATCCTACTGGAGCACCTTGAGGACGCCAACAAGCTAAAACTTCACAACGTCTTTCGCAACATTGATTATAACAGTGAGGCCAACCTCGGACAGACACGCCAACGAAATACACGGCTGAAACATCTACTCGAAGATCTCGTGGATCTGGATTTGACCCTTGAGTCCGTGGGCCACCTGGACATTATTGGGGATGTCTATGAGTACTTGATTGAAAAGTTTGCTGCCAGCGCGGGGAAGAAGGCCGGCGAGTTCTATACGCCGGCGGCTGTCTCGGAAACGCTGTCCCGTCTTGTGGCTCCGAAACCGGGGGATCGCATCTGTGACCCGGCCTGCGGGTCAGGGTCATTGCTGATCCGCGCCGGCAAGCAGGTCCGCTCGGACGATTATGCCCTCTACGGCCAGGAGATGAACGGAAGCACGTGGGCGCTCTGTAAGATGAACATGTTCCTGCACGGTGTAGACTCGGCCCACATCGAGTGGGAGGACACCATCCGGCATCCTCAATTCGTGGAAGACGATGCCCTCATGAAATTTGACGTGGTGATTGCCAATCCACCTTTTAGCCTGGACAAGTGGGGCCAGGAAATCGCCGCCGAAGACCGTTATGGGCGCTTTTTTCGTGGTATTCCCCCCAAAAGCAAGGGGGACTGGGCCTTTATCTCCCACATGCTGGCAACGGCCATGGACGGCAAAGGCCGCGTGGGCGTGGTGGTGCCTCATGGGGTGCTCTTTCGAGGTGGGCAGGAAGGCAAAATTCGGGAGGCAGTCATTAAAGAGAATCTGCTCGATGCGGTGATCGGCCTTCCCGCCAACCTGTTCTTTGGAACAGGGATTCCGGCAGCCCTGATGGTCTTTGACAAATCGCGGAAACAGGGCCGCAAGGTCCTTTTTATTGACGCCAGCCGCGAGTACGAGCAGGGCACCAACCAGAACAAGCTCAGAGAGCAGGACATCCAAAAAATCGTCAAGACGTTTCAAGAGCGCAAGACGATCGACAAGTATTCCTATCTGGCAACGTTCAAGGAGATCGAGGAGAATGAGTTCAATCTAAACATCCCGCGGTACGTGGACACCTTTGAACCGGAGCCTGAAATCGATATGGCTGCCGTTCAGCAGGAGATCGAACAGATCGAAACCGAGCTGGCCAAAACACAGGCGAAGATGAAAGGTTATCTGAAAGAGTTGGGGTTTTAAAGGTATCCATCTGATGCATATGACATTGGAACAGTTGCGCTCTTTGATGAAGGCGAAAGAAGCCGAACATCTGGAATTCAAGGAAGCTAAAGAGCGCTTCGACTTTGAAAAACTTGTGCGGTACTGTGTGGCGCTTGCCAATGAAGGTGGCGGCAAAATCGTCTTGGGGGTTACCGACAAGAAACCTCGCCACGTGGTCGGAACGCAGGCCTTTTTGAAGATTGAAAGGACCAAGGCCGGGCTTTTAGAGCGCCTTCACGCACGTGTCGAAATAGATGTCATAGATCATCCGGATGGTCGGGTTCTCGTTTTCACCGTTCCGCCTCGTCCAATTGGAACACCGATGCAATACAAGGGTGCCTACTGGATGCGCAGCGGTGAGGACTTGGCTCCCATGACGGCGGACATGTTGAAAAAGATCTTTGCTGAATCTCAGCCAGATTTTTCCGCTGAAATATGTGAAAAAGCGGCCGAGAAAGATCTCCATCTGGAAGCCATTGAAGTGTTTCGAAACATGTGGCGCCGTCGGTCCGGCAATCCGGCCCTGGAGCATCTCACCCATAGGCAGCTCTTGAGCGATGCGGAATTGCTGGTGGGAGAGGACGTGACATTCGCGGCCCTGATTCTGCTGGGAACTCGGGAGGCGTTGGGCAGACACCTTGCTCAGTCAGAGGTTGTTTTTGAGTACCGATCTGCTGAGTCCTCTATCACCTATCAACAACGGATGGAATACAGACAAGGCTTCTTTCTCTTCCACAACAACCTGTGGAACACGATCAACCTTCGAAATGACAAATACCACTACCAGGAGGGGCTCTTTGTATGGGATATCCCCACATTCAATGAGGCTGTTATTCGAGAAGCCATTCTGAACGCCGTGAGTCACCGCGAATACCGACTAAGCGGCTCGGTCTTTATCCGACAATTTCCAAAGCAAATAGAAATCGTCAGTCCCGGAGGATTTCCCCCTGGAATAACAGCCGAAAATATCTTGTGGCGTCAATTTCCCCGCAATCGCCGCATTGCCGAAGTCTTTGCAAAATGCGGCTTAGTGGAACGCTCAGGCCAGGGCGCTGACCGGATGTTCGAAAACAGCGTGAAGGAGAGCAAGCTTCCACCTGATTTTTCAGGAACTGACGATTATCAAGTCTCTCTTGTGTTGCATGGTGAGATTCAGGACCCTCTTTTTCTGCGTTTCTTGGAACAGATCGGCAAGGAGACCCTGTCCTCCTTCAACACCACGGACCTGATAGTCCTCGACCTTGTGCGCAGAGAAAAGTCCATTCCCCGCTGGGCACGGGACCGGCTGCCCTTGTTACGCCGTTCCGGAGTGATAGAAAAGACGGGCCGTAAACACATCCTTTCTCGCCGATTTTATAAGTTTGTTGGGCGAAAAGGTGTGTACACGCGAAAGAGAGGTTTGGACAGGGAAACAAATAAGGCGCTGCTCCTGCAACATATTCGGGACAATAAGGCCGTCGGGAGCAGGTTGAATGAACTTAAAGATGTCCTCCCGGCCTTATCACACGACCAGATTCAAAAGTTACTCGGGGAAATGAAACGAGAGTATTCGATTCACGTGAAGGGCCGCACCAGGGCCGCACGATGGTATCCTGGCGCAAACAGAGAAGATCTTCACGGGAACGATATTGAGGATTAACGGCGCAATAACGGCGCAATAGAAAATCAAAACATATTGTAATAAATGGACATATATAGCGCCGCTTGATTGAAAAGAGCTTTTGTTTGTACGCAACCCAACGCAGGGATACAGCGGATCTTTGCAGAATAAGCCCCTTTCAGGCCACCCGTTTGCTCAAACGGCTGATGAAAGCAGGAAAGATTTTTGCCAAAGGACGGGGAAAAGGGACCTACTACGTCCCGAGATCGTAAATACGAGCGCGCACGTAAATACGAGTGTGAAAAAGTTGGTTCATTTGTTAACCTATTGTAAAACAAGAAAAAATCACCAGATCACGAACCACACAAAACGCACGGAAATAGATGGGACCTATTTCGTGTCTTTTGTGAATTCAAGGATGTCCTGCCAGACTTGACACGTGATCAGATTCAAACGCTGCTTCGGGAAATGAAAAAGGACGGGCTTATTCACTCTGTTGGCCGGGCGCACGGTGCCAGATGATTTCCTGGCAGGGGAAAGGGCCATTCCAACACCTAGGACATCATGGGTTTAACGTTTAAAAAACGCAAAGAGCTTAATAACCACTTATTATTAATAGCTAATTTTGCGCGTTAATTTTTTCGCCAGCGCATAAAGTAACGCAAAGTCAATGAGGTTTATTTTGTAACCACGAAATACACAAAATACACAAAAATAGAGAAAAAAGATTTCGTTTATTTCGTGTGGTTCGTGGTTGACAAAGGTTAAAGCGTGAGCGAGCGCAACGAAAACAGGCCGGGATATAAGAAAACGAAGGTGGAGTGTTTCGGTCTTTACATAGTGAGCGTTTTCTATGCAACCTGACGAATGGAGGGCAAGAAAACTCAAACAAGTTTTAACACTTCAACGTGGCTTCGATCTGCCTAGGAGCCAACGAACAGACGGTAATGTGCCAGTTATTTCTTCCGGTGGACAAACGGGGTGGCACAAGGAAGCAAAGGTGTCATCGCCAGGAGTTGTAACAGGCCGTTACGGTAGTGTTGGTGAAGTATATTATGTTAGCGAGGATTTTTGGCCCTTAAACACTACGTTGTTCGTTAGTGACTTCCGCGGAAATTATCCCAAGTATATCTTTTACCTTTTGAAGTCTCTTGATTTTAGACGGTTTAGCGACAAAACAGGGGTGCCCGGCGTCAATAGAAATGACCTTCATCTTATTCGAGTAAGTCATCCCCCTCTCCCCGAACAAAAAGAAATCGCCGAGATTCTTTCCACATGGGATGAGGCCATTGATCAGACGCGCAGGCTCATTGATGCGAAAATGCGCCGCAAGAAGGCCCTCATGCAGCAACTGCTCACGGGCAAAAAGCGGTTGCCGGGGTTTGACAGACCGTGGGAGGAGTGCAAGTTGTCTCAGCTTCTCCAACCGAGAAACACTTGCTCTGAGATAACGACAAATCTTCCGCTCTATTCTCTGACTATCGAGAATGGCATTACACCAAAAACAGACAGGTACGACCGCCAAGCATTAGTCAAGAACAAGGAGACAAAACAATACAAGAAAGTATATCCCAATGACATTGTCTTCAATCCTTCAAACCTTCGGTGGGGAGCTATTGCCAGAAGTAAGGTAGGTTTTGAAGTACTTGTATCTCCAATTTACGAGGTTCTGAGCGTTTCACACGCTTCAAGATGCCACCCGGTTTTCTTGTCCGAATTGCTGTGTTCAGAAAACCAGATACGCATGTTTGCTGCTCGCGTTGAGGGGACTCTCGTTGAAAGAATGGCCGTGAAACTCAATGTTTTTCTCACAACAAGAGTGACAATACCGGCCGATTTTGTCGAACAAAAAAAGATCGCGCGAGTCCTTTCCTCTGCGGATAAAGAGATCAGGGTACTGATAGAAAGGCTCACCGCCCTTGAAAAACAAAAACGCGGTCTCATGCAGAAATTACTCACCGGCGAGGTACGGGTGAAAACGTAGATGGAAGAGCCAGTCCCATACGGTGTTTCCGACTACGAAACGCCCAGCTATCTGGAAAAGGTCCAGTCCCAGCTTCCGGCCTTGGAACTGCTGATCAAGCTCGGCTGGCAATACCTGACACCGGAGGAGACTGTGCACCTTCGAGGCGAGCGGCTGGGTTCCACCATCTTGGAGCCCATCCTCGTCGATCACATCCGTACCCATTGCCGTTATGAATTCAAAGGCAGCACCCATCCCTTTACTGAAAATGCCATCCAGAACGCCGCGCAGGCGCTGAAAGGCTTCCGGGCCACAGGCGCAACGCATCAGAACGAACAGGCCTATGATCTGCTGTGCCTGGGGACCAGCGTCCCCCAAACGGTGGAAGGAGACACCAAGAGCTTCACGATCGACTATATCGACTGGAAGAACCCGGAGAACAACACGTATCACTGCACCGCAGAATTCAAGGCGGAGCGAATCGGCCACCAAAAGCATTACATTCCCGACATTGTCTTGTTCGTAAACGGCATTCCCCTGGTGGTCATGGAATGCAAGCGGTCTGCCTATACCCAGACCAAGAAAAAACCCATCGACCTTGCTATTGACCAACTTGGCGACTATCAGGCAAAAGACGGCATCCCGCAGCTTTTTCTCTATAGCCAGCTCCTCCTGGCCCTGGCCCGCGACAAGGCCCAGTACGGCACCACGGGGACCGCTCGGCAGTTCTGGGCGGTCTGGAAGGCAGAACACCTTGACGCCTCAATCCGGCAGTTGCTCAAAAAGCAGTTGGATCAAACGGATATGGATCAGCTATTGTCCATTCCTTTTGACGATGTGCGTCACAAGTATCTATCCATTCTTGAGCAGGGAAGGGAGATCTACGAGCAGGACCGGGCCCTGTATGCCCTCTGTCGTCCCAAGCGTCTCCTTGAATTGGCTTTCAAGTTCATCCTCTTTGATAATGGCACGAAAAAGATTGCCCGGTATCAGCAGTATTTTACGGTCCATGACATTATGAAGCGCGTTTTGAGCGTGCAACCTCATGAATCGCGACCGGGCGGAGTGGTATGGCATACCCAGGGAAGCGGCAAGTCGTTGACTATGGTCATGCTGGCCAAGTCCCTTGCCTTGCGGCCTGATATCTTGAACCCCAAGGTCATTCTGGTGACCGACCGGATCGACCTGGACGACCAGATCTGCGGAACCTTTCGGGCCTGTGGTCTGGAGCCGGAGCAGGCCAATACGGGAAAGCATCTTGTTGAACTGCTTCTGGACCAGCGCACCCACATCGTCACAACGCTTATTCACAAGTTCGCCACAGCCACATCCAGCCGGAATTTGAGGCAGGCTGACCGCAACACCTTTGTCCTGGTGGACGAGGGGCATCGTGGTCAATACGAGGAACAACACACCCGTATGCGCTTAGCTCTGAAAGGGGCGTGTTTCATCGCCTTCACAGGGACCCCGCTGGCCAAATCAGCAAAAAGAAACACGTTTGCCAAATTCGGAGATCTTTTCCAACCGGCATATACCATCTCCCGCGCCGTGGAGGACAAGGCCGTGGTACCCCTGCTCTATGAGGCCCGGCACGTGCCGCAAGAAGTTGAGAAAAAGGCCATTGACGGCTGGTTTGAAAAACTCACCGTGGGGCTTACAAAGGCACAGAAGGCAGACCTGAAAAGGAAATTTTCCACCGAGCGCCAGCTCAATATGGCCGCACAAAAAGTCCGGATGATTGCCTGGGATGTGAGCCTCCATTATGCTGCGACATACCAGGACACAGGTCTCAAGGGACAGCTTGTGACCCCTCGAAAAGAAACGGCGATACTGTACAAGCAGTTCATGGATGAGTTCGCCATGGTTTCTACCGAGGTCCTGATCTCTGCGCCTGCTGAAAGAGAAGGAGAGGGGATAGGGGGTGAACCGTCCCAGACAGAAAAAGCCTTCTGGCAGGTCATGATGGATCGTTACGGTTCTGAGGAGAAATATAACAAGCAGCTCATCAATGCCTTTAAACACGGGGATCACCCGGAGATCATCATCGTCGTGGACAAACTGCTCGTGGGATTTGATGCCCCTTGCAACACAGTGCTCTATCTTGCCAGGAAACTCAAGGAGCACTCCCTCCTTCAGGCCATTGCCCGCGTAAATCGCTTGTACGAAGGCAAGGAATATGGACTTATTCTTGACTACAGCGGGGTCATTGGCGAGCTGGACGAAGCCATCGACTTTTACACTCAACTGGCCAACTATGACCGGGCAGACCTGGAAGAGACGGTCACCTATATCGCCGACAGGGCAGCCGAATTGCCACAACTCCATTCGAACTTGTGGGAGCTCTTTGAGGAAGTAAAGGGTGCCAAAGACCCTGAAGTCTATGAAGTACACCTCCGAGATGATAACTTGCGAAACCGGTTCTACGAACGATTCAGTCTTTTTGTCCGAACCCTTTCCCTTGCCTTGTCGTCCATGAGCTTCCTAGAAACCACCTCAGAAAAGACCATTAGAAAATACAAGGCTGACCTCAAGTTCTTCCAGAATCTCAGAGCGGCTGTGACGCAGCGGTATCAGGAAACCATCGATTTCTCTGAGTACGAACCGAAGATCAAGAAACTCATCGATACCCACGTTGGGGCTGGTGAGGTCGAGCAGCTTTGCGAACCGATCAATCTTCTTGATGCCAAGGCGCGCCAACAGGTGCTCGAGGATAACGGGAAGAGCGTGGGGGCCAAGGCCGATATGATTGCCTCTGCGACCCGCCATGTGATTGAACAGGAAATGGCGAAAGATCCAGTCTTCTACAAGAAATTCTCCAAGCTTCTCGAAGAAGTTATTGAAGCCTACCACCAGGGTCGGCTTCAGGCCCTGGAAGCCCTTGAGAAGATCCAGGACATTTCCACAAAGGTCGTGACCCACACCGATGACGACATCCCTTATGAATTAGTCGGAAAAGACATGGCACGTCGTTACTATGGTTGCGTGCGGGAAGCTACAGCCAAATATGGAGAGGGCAGTGACACGTATGGAACAGAGATTGCGCTCCAGATTGTGGAGCGGATATCCCCACACAGAATCCGTGATTGGCGCATAAATCAGGACGCAATCAACAAAATGCGGGGCGAAATCGACGATATCATCTTTGAAGTTGTCGAGGAACACGGCCTTGAACTCTCGCTGGATGAACATGATGCCATCATTGATCGATGCATAGAGGTGGCGATTGCCAATGAAGACTAAGGCTGCAAAGGATGTCATTCAGTTCGGTACTCGCCAGATCCGATACCGCCTGCATCGTGCCGATCGCAAACGTTTGCGTATCGTCGTGTCTCCAGCGCTGACCGTGAACGTGTTTGCCCCGAAAAATGCCAAAGAAGACCAAATTCGTGAAGCTGTTAAGAAGAAGGCGCCATGGATTGCGAAGACTCTCGACAAAGTGGAAACTTATCACCCTTTGCCAACGCCGAAACGATATGTCAGTGGGGAGAGCTTCGTTTACTTGGGAAGGCAATACCGGTTGAGAGTCAGGAATGGTCCGAAGCAACCGGCCAAAATGCTTGGGCGTTTTCTTTGGGTTTGGGTCGAAGACAAAAATGACATTAAAAGCATCAGAAAAGTGGTGGACGCATGGTTTCGTAAAAGGGCTCGGGAGACCCTGGACCGTTATATGGACAAGTGCTACACCATTGCATCTCGCCACGGTGTCCCTGAGCCACTGTCGGTAATTCGTATCATGCGCACGCGGTGGGGAAGCTGCAGTCCTGCAGGCCGAATTACACTGAACGTCAAACTGGTGCAGGCGCCTGTGCATTGCATTGAGTATGTCATCATGCATGAATTGTGTCACTTGAAGTGCCACAACCACTCAAAGGCGTTCTACGCCCTGTTGACCCGCTGCCAACCGGATTGGCGAAAACGAAAGGAAACGCTGGAGCGAGTTAGGCTTTCATGACTGAATCGGGGAGGGCTATGGGAATTCTGGGACATCCCTTAAGTTTCTAAGTTTCGTGCCGAAAGGGGAAAGGCAAAGGGACTGGGGGCCGGGGGACTGAGGGGGACATCCTTTAGTTTTGCAGTTTCTGTCTCAGAGACGAGGTGTTCGTCTGGGAATAGTCTTGCGTGTTCCTTCCGACTAAAACCCGTCCTTTTGTCCTACCAGCGTTAAGTGCCGTCCGACCACAGTCGTCCGTATACTCAAATCAGCTGCCACCCGAAATGCATACTATAGTCTGTAGATTTATGGCCTGCATTTGGAGAAAATAGAAATATGAGGGTGTGTTTATGCCAGAAAAGAACAGCGACTACTATGTGTTGGTTGTTTGGGGTGACGTTTCTCCCGATCTTCTAGGACCTTTTGCAGACGAAAGGCAAAGGGATACGCGGGCACGCCAGTTAAAGGCGGAATATGGGGATGAGCACGGGATATATGCCCTTGAGATGGATTCGGAGGGCCGACCAACGGTAAGCTCATATTTGGCGAGGTTCTTTGAAGACGGGATATTTTGGGGAGGGTCCGCTTCCGGGTCGGACCACGCTAACGATTCCATATCATTAGCAAAGGATCGAAAATCAGCCTGTTTTTTGGCTGTAAACAGCTCTTTTGGGGGGCAAAAAAGGTGGTTTTAAGAATCTATGTAAAATGGCGGTGTTCGTTAGAATAGCCATTTCGCATGGAATAATTCACGAAAACAAATCGGGCTTCCGGAAGACGTCAACCTGCTTGTACTTCGGAGGATACGGGACGTTCGTCGGAGGATACGGGACGTTCGTGCAGAAATTGCTTTGCGTCAGAGAGCTTTGATGGAACCGGGGCCGCCTGAAACAGGGAGTTGGTCACGACCATTCTACGATGTGTCTTATTTTGGTCGTGGGGGAGGATGACACTTGACACGTTACGGGTTACACATTATGATGCTCCCGTGCAAATAGGAAGTAAATATTCGGTGAACTCTTAAATTTTGCTGGACACAGCTTTTCAATTTTGGTATACGCGGAGACATGTCGTGTCATTACTCAC
>JAFGFW010000065.1 GCA_016930875.1 Deltaproteobacteria bacterium
CCAGGTGAAAGATGTTGAACTCTTTGACGGGAGCAAAGAACTTGTCGGCGATTTGAGGGCCCTACATAGAAAAAACCACCAAACCATTAAACGGGTCACAAACGATATTGAGACAAGGTTTCACTTTAACACGGCTATCAGTGCCGTTATGGAGCTGGTGAACAGCATACAGGCTTCAACAGAAAAGGTCCTTTCCGATCCTGACGGGCCGGCCGTGTTGCGGTCCGCTCTTGAGACCGTCGTGGTCCTGCTGTCGCCCATTGTTCCGCATTTTGCTGACGAATTGTGGGAGACCCTTGGCCATTCCGGAAGTGTGCTTGAGATTGCCTGGCCAGCCTACATGGAGGACGCCATTGAGGAAGACCGGATCCTCATAGTTGTTCAGATAAACGGCAAAGTTCGGAGTAGATTTCAGATAGCAGCAGATGCTGACGAAGAAACGATGAAAGAGACAGCCCTGGCCGATGACAGGGTTGTGGCCCGCATCGCGGGTCGGCCAGTGAAGAAAGTTATCGTGGTACAAAAGAAGCTTGTGAATATCGTGGTGTAGTACCAGCTATGGAAAATGACCAATGACTAGTGATCGACGGATTTATCTCAGAGGAGTTGGCAGAATAATAGTAGTGCTGGCAACCTTGGTAGCCTTTACCGCCTGCGGGTATCAGTTCAAGGGGATGGGCCTGGAGCCGCCCGAGGGTGTGCGTACGATTGCCATAACTGTGCTGGAGAACAGAACCTCGGAATCAGGGATTGAGACCACCTTTACAGGCGATCTGGCTTATGAGTTTACCCGAAGCAAAGTCCTTGAGGTGGTGGACAAGGAGACGGCAGATGCGGTTTTGAGCGGAAGTATTGCTTCCGTGAACGTAGATACGATCTCTCACACTGCGAACTATCAGTCTGACGAACGCCGTGTGACAGTAACTCTCGATTTGACACTGGAGCGGGCGGGCGGCAAAGTCATATGGTCAGATAGAAGCGTCTCTGACGATGAGGTCTTCAAGGTTTCATCAGACAAGTTGACCACGGAAAGCAACAAGAGGGCAGCCATTGAAGTTATATCTGAACGCCTGGCCGATAAAATCCACAGTAGAATCCTACAGGACTTCTGAGATAATGAGCGGTACGAACTATGTAAACTTGGTTACGTACTCAGCGCGTTTACCTGCCTGCTGAGGCGAGATATTTTCCTGGAAGCGTTTTTGCGGTGGATGGCCCCTTTGTTGGCAGTCTTTTGGATAACAGGGATAGCCGTGGCCAAGGCAGCCCTGGCTTTTTCTGGAGATTGCTCACTGATAGAGGCCCTGACGGTCTTGATGACATTTTTTACCCGTGTGCGGTTAGATTTGTTCCGCAGGTTCCTGACCTCATTCTGTCTGGCTCGTTTTATGACCGATTTATGTGTTGCCAAAGTCTCTTGCTCCTTTCAAAAAGCTCTAAAAAATCAAAAAATATTCAATCTAATCCTATTTGTCAAGAACTATTTATACACCAGGGCGTTGATGCTAAATCCAGGATGTCCGATGGTTTTTGTCATTAGTCACTGGTCACTGGTTGGCCGGTTAAGTTGAAGGCTTACGGTGCAAGGCGCAAGGCAAAAGGGATTTTTACTTTTTTGATGTCGGCCGGTTTGCCGGTATCCAGTACCCAGCATCCGGCATCTGATATTTGGCGCCACGTCATTGACAAGCAACGAGGCATTTTTTCTCCGGGTTATGTGGCCAGCACCTGGCATCAGGCATCGGGTATCTTGGATCAACCATCCGTAACTTTAGACATTTTAGCTCATTTTAGGCACCTTAGGCATTTCTTCTCTGGGTAGCGACTGTTCTTATGTCTGAAGACGCTCATGTTACAAAGGCTGCCGGCATTGTAGGGGCTGCCACTCTATTGAGCCGCATCCTCGGGTTTCTGAGAGATGTTGTGGTGGCCTGGTTTTTCGGGGCTGGACTGGCCGCTGACGCCTTTTTTGTGGCCTTTAGAATTCCCAATCTTTTGCGTCGTCTCTTTGCTGAGGGCTCTCTTACAATCTCCTTTATCCCGGTTTTTACGGAGCATCTCTACAAGCATGGTCGCGATGACGCATTCAGGTTGGCGAGATCCGCATGGTGGCTACTTGCCATGATTCTGGCGGTAGTGGCTGTACTGGGAGTGCTCCTGTCGCCTCTCATTGTCAGGGTCATAGCGCCAGGGTTCTTTTCCTCACCTGAAAAGTTTGACCTGACAGTCCTTTTGACCCGGATCATGTTTCCCTATATTTTTTTTATTGGTCTGGTTGCCTTGGCTATGGGGATCCTAAATGGCCTGGGTCATTTTGCAGCGCCAGCGCTTGCTCCCGTATTGCTAAATGTTGCCATGATCGGCTCGGTATTGCTTCTTTCGCCCTGCCTGTCAGAGCCATCAACAGGTCTTGCCATAGGGGTTATTGTCGGTGGGGGCTTACAGTTGGGCCTTCAGATTCCCTTTATGATCCAAAAGGGCTTTCATCTGTTGGTGAAGAGCCCTTTGTACCATGCAGCCGTCAAGCGGATAGCGCTGTTGATGACGCCGGCCGTGTTTGGAGCTGCTGTGTATCAGATTAACATCCTGGTAGGAACCCTGCTCGCCTCGTTCCTTCCGGAAGGCAGTGTCTCCTATCTTTATTATGCTGACCGGTTAGTCCAATTTCCTCTTGGCGTGTTTGCCATTGCCCTTGCTACGGCTGTGTTGCCCAGCCTGTCCAGGCAGGCAGCAACAGGGGATATGGAAGGGCTGCAGGCTTCCTTTTCTTATGCCCTGAGGTTGGTCTTCTTTATTTCCATCCCAGCAATGACAGGACTGATAATCCTGCGGGAGCCGATCGTGCAGCTTCTTTTTCAGAGAGGAGCCTTTGATCATGACACAGCACGCTTGACTGCTGAAGCCCTTCTCTACTATGCCATTGGCCTATGGGCATTCTCAGGCGTGCGCATTGTTGTCGCAACTTTCTATGCCCTTCAGGATACCAAAACCCCGGTCAAGATTGCCGTCATTTCTCTTCTGGTAAACATTGCCTTATCTGTTTTGCTTATGGGACCAATGCGGCATGGTGGGCTCGCCCTTGCCACATCGCTGTCTTCAGGGGTAAATCTGGTGTTACTAATCTGCGCCTTAAAAAACCGTTTGGGTCGAATCGGGGCTCGTGATATGGTGCGA
>JAFGFW010000066.1 GCA_016930875.1 Deltaproteobacteria bacterium
CCCCGTAGCTTGCTGCGGGGTTAGCGAGCGAATTATAAAATGGCAGCGTTCCCTACGGTCGAAGATTCCCTGCAGCTTGCTGCAGGGAATCTTCAATCCTGTGAAGCAAAAGAACAGGAGATTCCTTGATGGGCATTCGTTTGTCTTGCGCCGGATTTTCGCGTACGAAAAAGGGGGTGGTCATCGCCGCCGTTTTTGTGGTGCTCTATGCCATTTTTGGCTTTCTCATTGCCCCCTCGATTCTCAAGTCCAATCTGATATCAGGTATAGCTGAGCAGCTTGATAGAAAGGCTACGGTCAGCCAAATCAGGGTGAATCCGTTTGCGCTTTCGGCAACCCTGAGGGGTTTTCAATTGAATGAGCCGGACGACGAGCGCTTTTTTAGTTTTGAAGAACTCTATGTCAATTTCCAGCTTTCCTCAATTTTGCGCCGAGCATATACTTTTGATGAGATTCGTTTGATCGCACCTGATGGACGTATTAAGGTCTTGCCTGACGGTAGCCTGAATTTTTCAGACCTTCTCACCTCATGGGAGGCAACAGAATCCACGCCGGATGAAAGCGATGAGTTGCCGCCCGTTGTCATCTTTAGACTGCAGGTCGAACAGGGTCGCCTGGCGTTTAGCGATCTGTCGCGACCCACGCCCTTTGAAACTGAGTTGTCTCCCATTGGGCTCACGTTTAATAACTTCAGCACCCGAAAGGATAGTGAGAGTCCTTACGCCTTCACTGCAACTACAGGAGAGGGGGGGGTCCTGAGTTGGGAAGGCGACTTTTCGGTCAATCCTCTTCGCTCCCAGGGGCGCTTTGCGCTTATCGGCATAACGGCCCGTACGCTATGGAAATACTTTCAGGATCAGGTGCGTTTCGAAGTGCACAGCGGGTCGATCAACCTGGCTGCCCGGTACGATGTGGCTGCCGGCGGCAAGACCTTCGAGTTGAAACTGATTGACGGGGCCTTGAAACTGAATGAGTTCACGCTGGCCGAGAAAGGCATCAATAAGACGCTTATCTCAGTGCCCTTGTTTTCCGTGAGTGGCGCTGACATAGACCTTCCCAATAAGCGAGCCGTCTTTGCTTCTGTCAGCTCCAGCGGCGCCGGTGTTGAGGGATGGCTCGCTCCTGATGGGACCCTAAACTACCACACGTTGCTTGCAATGGATGGCCTTGAAGATAAGGCTGAGGAATCATCCGGGACCCCGGATCAATCAGGAGCCGAAAGTCAACCCTGGCAAATCACTGTTAATGAACTGACGTTGGAAGACTGCGGAGTGACGCTGGAAGACCGCACCCTGGCTGAACCGGTCCGTGTGACTCTGGAGCAGGTAAACTTGAACCTGAAAAACGTTAGTAATCAGAAGAATTCGCAAGCTGAGGTTCTACTCGCCCTTACAGTCAATCAAACAGGAACCGTGGAGCTCAAAGGGCTGGCCGGCATCAACCCGGTATCCACCGAGTTCGCCTTGAAAGTTGCACGGATCGCCTTGAAGCCCTTTCAGTCATATGTGGATGCTGTTGCCAAGCTTGACCTTGTTAGCGGTACAGTAAGCCTTGAAGGTGACTTCAAGTATCGGAGCCAGGATGGCCATGGGCCGGAAATGCGCTACCGGGGCGGCGTGAGTGTCGACAGCTTTGAGGCTGTCAACCGATTGCAGTCCGAGGATTTCCTGAAGTGGAAATCCCTTGCGCTTAATGGTTTGTTGCTTGATATTGAGCCTGACAAGCTGAGCATTTCTGAGATTGTGGCCAATCAGCCATATGCCAGGATAATCATCTGGCCTGACAAAACGGTCAATCTGACCAGGGTGTTTTCTACTCAGGATGATGATGGCGCCCATGATGCTGATGCAAAGGGGCGGGCCGTGATGCCAGTCACCATCGATGCGGTGCGCATTGAAAACGGCTCGGCTAATTTTGCCGACTTATGGATGAAGCCAAACTTTGCCACTGGCATCCAAGGTCTGAACGGAACCATAAAAGGCCTCTCCTCAGAGCCTTCGGCACGGGCTGATGTCTTGATCGAAGGTAAGGTGGATGAATACGCGCCGGTAAGAATCGCCGGGCAGATCAACGCCTTGAGCCCAGAGGCTTACGCTGATGTGGCGTTGTCCTTTAAGAACATGGAGCTCAGCACCTTAACGCCCTATTCCGGCAAGTTTGTGGGTTACACCATTGAAAAGGGCAAGATGTCACTCGATCTCAAGTACAAGTTGTCGGAAAATGTGCTTGTTGGGGAGAATAAAATCGTTCTAAATCGACTCACCCTGGGTGAGCGCATAGATAGCGCCGATGCCACAAAACTACCGGTCAGGCTCGCTATAGCCCTGCTAAAGGATCGTAATGGGAGGATTGACATTGATCTGCCGGTGCGCGGCGATCTCAATAACCCTGAGTTCAACTATGGCCGTATTATAGCGAGAGCCCTGGTGAATCTGATCACCAAGATCGTCACCTTCCCCTTTGCCATCCTGGGTGGTCTCATAGGGGGAGATGGTGAAAAGCTCAGTTTTGTGGAGTTTGAATTTGGCAGTGCTGCGCTCGGCGCGGGGCAGATGAATAAACTTGATAAATTGGCTGAGGCGCTCCACGAGCGACCTAACCTTCGGCTTGAAATACGAGGCGCTGCAGACAGCGGCTACGACAGGGAGGCGCTGGCTGAAGCACAACTGCTAAGTCAGCTCAAACACGCGAGACTAGAAGAGCTGCGAGCTGCCGGAGTGCAAGGGCCTGTCCACGCCGAAGAAGTTTCGCTCTCTGATGATGACCACAGCCGTCTTATAACTCAGGCCTATGTTGACAGATTTGCAGAGCGCCCGGAAGCCTTGTTTACAGTTAAGTCGGGGGCGTCTGCCACAGATGAGGCGGTGGCCTCAGGCGCCCTGGAATCGTCTCCAGAGACTGACGGCCAACCCGCAAAACGGCCACCTATCGAACCCCGGGTTCTCATTGCTGCCGCCAAGCAACGATTAATCAGAAACATGGCGGTTGATGAAATCGCCCTGCGGCGTCTCGCTCAAGAGCGGGCAAGGCAGATCAAGGGTCATCTGATCCAGCAGGGAGAGATTCCGGATGAACGCGTCTTTATGATAGAGGTTGAGATAGACGGCGCTTCTGATGGCGATGCCATACGTAGTAATCTAACCCTGTCAGGGACTTAGTTTCAGGTCGTGTTCGTACTCAAGGAGGTGCAAGGTCTTTATAAAACTGTAATTGCGGGTGGTGAAAATAACGCGATTCAGTAAAGTCAATCTGTTGTTTTTGTTAGTTCTTGTCACGGGGATGCCGGCGACCCCAAGCAGGGCTCAGCGCAAGATACATGTCGTTGTAAAAACCGTCGTGACCTCTCAGGGGGCCGAATACTCTGATCCTGGTCTGTCCAGCCTCATAGAGGAACTGCAATCCGTTTTCCGGTACTCCTCAGCCAGGACGCCATAGATCTTCCCATGAAGGAGACGGGTACGGTTTCACTGCCGGGAAACAGATTGCTGAAGATCACCCCCATGGGAGCAAGAGGAAACAGGGTAGAACTCCGACTTGTGATCATGAAAAGAAAGAAGGAAATATTTGAAACCGTGATCGAACTCCTCAACCACGGCAGCATTATCGTAGGGGGCCCCAAATACAAGGACGGTTCCCTGCTTTTCAATATCTCCACTTCATTTTAGTCTTGACGGATTCGTAAGAAGTTCGGAATGAATCGGGATTCCCAATGAGGTTTTTCTCGACGTCTTTTCAAGGGCATCAATGCATAAATCGTGAATTAGGAGACGTATGAATCACCCCGGTGTTTCCATCAAGCATGGCATCTCCCCGCCGATCTGGAAGTCTGAGCACGGGCAAGGAGTCTTGACAAGCCAACGAAAGTGCTTATAATCCCTTGCGAGAAACTGAAGTTATGTAAGGTATATCAAAGAGTTACCTGTTGACATTTGCCTGGCCCGTTCCAGGGTTCCCGGCAAGACAAAGAACCCCGTTTTCAATGTATGAGGACAAAGGCATGATTCATGTCGAAAACCTGACCAAATACTATGACGCTCTGTGTGCAGTAGACCGGATCAACCTTGACGTCAAGAAGGGCGAAATCATGGGACTGTTAGGCCCCAATGGCGCCGGCAAGACCACGACGCTACGTATGCTCACTGGTTTTCTCAGACCAACCTCCGGCAGCATTCGCGTTAAAGACTACAACATTGATGAACATGCCCTTGAGATCAAGAAACTCCTGGGATACCTCCCTGAATCAGCCCCCCTTTACTATGAAATGCTGGTCTATGATTACCTGGACTACGTGGCAAACATTAGAGGCCTTGCCAGGGAAGAAAAACTCCCCAGGATTCGCCATCTGGCTGACATGTGCGGCCTCAACGAGGTCATGCACCAACCCATTGGCGAACTTTCCAAGGGCTTCAAGCAGCGCGTTGGCCTGGCCCACGCCATGATGAATGATCCGGAGATATTGGTCATGGACGAGCCTACCTCAGGTCTGGATCCCAATCAGATCGTTGAAATCCGGGAAATCATCAGGCAGATCGGGAAGGAAAAGACCATTATCATCTCGACCCACATTCTCAGTGAAGCCGAAGCCACGTGCGATCGGATTGTGATCATCAACCGTGGTAAAATCGTTGCAGACGACAGCACGGAAACCCTCAAGCAGGCCGCTAGCGGAGAATACGTCATCAATATTTCCCTTCAGAACGCAGACCTCGAATCGGTCAAAAAGGACCTTTATAGCGTTGATGGAGTTTCGGACATTGCGCCCGTGAGTGCAGAAGCGGGCACTTTGAACGTGAGGCTCACGTGCCAATCTACTTCAGATCTAAGGGCTGATATCTACAGAAAAATCAAACAGACTGACTGGATCATGGTGGGACTTCACCAGGAAACGAAAACCCTGGAAAGCATTTTCAGCGAGCTCACAAAGGAGAACTGATATGCGACAGGTTGGACATATCTTTAAGAAGGAATTCTCGGTTTATTTCATATCCCCCGTCGGCTATATTGTCATATCAATTTTTCTTTTGGTAACCGGGTGGTTTTTTTTCACGACCTTTTTTCTTTATAATCAGGCAAATCTCCGTAACTTTTTTGCCCTGCTTCCCCTTACTTTTTCATTCATTGTCCCAGCCATCACTATGAGGTTGTTTTCCGAGGAGTTGAATGTCGGGTCCTACGAGGTTTTGCTTACCATGCCGGTAACATTTCTGGACGTGGTGTTGGGCAAATTCCTGGCTGCCGCGGCATTCGTGTCAGCCATGCTGATCCCTACTCTGGCATATCCCGTTACCGTCTCTTTTCTTGGCGAACTCGATTGGGGACCGGTTGTTGGTGGATACATCGGCGCAATTCTACTGGGCGCCGCCTTTTCTGCCATCGGGCTATTTGCCTCGTCGCTGACCCGGAACCAGATTATTGCCTTTATAATCGGCATGGCTATATGCTTCAGCCTGACGCTGGTTGACAAGATGCTTTTTTTCCTGCCCCAATCACTATTGGGAGTCTTAGAGTACATGGGAGCGGACTTTCACTTTGAGAACATCTCCAAGGGCGTTATCGATTCACGTGACATTTTGTACTTCTTGAGCGTCAGTTTTGTCAGTCTTTATGGTGCACACCTCGCCATGCGTCACAAGGATTAAGGAGAACCGGGATGGGCCTTAAGAATATGTGGAAAAATTACGCCAAATTCTTCATCTACCTGATTGTCATCGTCCTTGTCAACATAGCCGGCATTACCTTTTTTTTCAGAGCGGACCTGACCGGAAATAAGATCTACTCCATCTCCGAAGCAAGCCGCGAGGTAGTGTCCACACTTTCAGAGCCCTTGACTATCAATGTCTTTTTTACCAAGCACCTTCCTGCGCCTCACAACAATACAGAGCGGTATCTCCACGACCTGTTGCAGGAATATTCCGTCTATGCCAACCAGCATTTCAATTATCGCTTTTATGACGTCAGCCCTGACGAGGGAGAAATCAGCCAAGAAACCGAGCAAAACCAGAAATTGGCGAACAACTACGGAATACATCCTGTCCAGATCCAGCTTGTGGAGAAAGATGAGGTCAAATTTCAGAAGGCTTATATGGGCCTGGTTTTGATTCACGGGGACATCATTGAACGCATTCCCACGATTACGGCCACGGACGGGCTGGAATACGAGCTGACAACCGCCATCCGGAAACTGAACAACAAAGTCAGCGCACTCCTGAGATTACCGAATAAGATACGGGTCAAGCTTTTTCTCTCGTCTTCCCTTAAAGTCGTC
Source organism: Deltaproteobacteria bacterium (assembly GCA_016930875.1). Lineage (NCBI taxonomy): Bacteria > Pseudomonadati > Myxococcota > Myxococcia > Deltaproteobacteria bacterium. The sequence continues at coordinate 6,266 of JAFGFW010000066.1, forward strand.
GCGCCGTATATGCGTTTGAACGATCTTCCTCAACTTCCGACTAAGCTGGAAAAGATCGTAGAAAAGCTCAATGACAAGAACTATGGAAAGCTCGCATTCGAATATCTGGACCCCTCAAAATATCAGGGTTCGGAGGCGGAGTCTAAAAAATACAATATCATGAACCTGAAATGGCCGGCTCTTTCCGGTGGCAAAATCCAACCGGGCCAAGGCGCCGTCGGTCTTGTGATGGAGTACGGAGACAAAGCGGTGGAAATCCCCCTGATCCGTGTCCTGCGGATTCCTCTGATAGGAAAGCATTATGAGTTGGCAAAGATGAGCGAAATGGAAGAGGTCATCGATAAGAGTGTCGAATCACTAATCGACATAAATGAAGACTTGGGCTATCTGGCCGACCATGGCACACTGAAACTCTGGGGCACACCACCGACCGGTCCCATGGGGCAACAAAATCAGGAGACCCTATCCAACTTCCAGGCCCTGACATCACAAAACTACACTATCAAGAGTGTTAATTTGAAGGACGACACTATTCCAGAAAGCCTCAAGTGCATGATGATAGCCCGACCAACCGAACCTTTTACCGATTACGAGCTATTTCAAATCGACCAGTTTCTTATGCGAGGAAAAAGCCTGGCCTTGTTTCTGGACACCTTTAACGAGGTTATGCCGCCCAATCAGCGGGGCATGTCCTTTAACCAGGGGCCCTCGTATGTGCCTCTAAAAACAGGACTTGAGAAACTGCTGGACCATTACGGCGTCGGAATCAAGCAGTCTTATGTTTTGGACGAAAATTGCTACAAGCAGATAGTTCCCGCACAATTCGGCGGAGGTGAGAGAGCCATATATTTTGCCCCTATTATAAAGAATCAGTTCATAAACAAGGACCTGCAATTCATGAGCAATATCAAGGGGCTGGTTGCGATAAAGATCTCTCCTTTAGAGTTGAATAAAGAACGGATCAAGAAAAACGGGCTGAAGACCTACAAGGTCTTTTCCTCATCGGAAAAGTCGTGGGAAATGAGCGGAAGGATAAATCTTAACCCCATGTTTATCCGGCCGCCGCAATCGAATGATAAGCTCCAAAGCGTACCCCTGGCATATATCTTAGAGGGGGAATTTCCCAGTTATTTTGCCGGAAAACCTATTCCCGAGAGAGAATCGGCCGACGGTGATTCCGAAAACAAGGACCGGCAAGAATCGGCCGACGGAAAAACCGACGTTGATTTTTCCAAAATCGAGACCGAAGGTGAGATTCTCTCCAGGGGAAATGCCGGCAAAATATTTCTCATTGCGTCCTCTGAGATGCTCAAGGACAATGTACTGGATGAAAAAGGCAGAACCCCCAATGCCATGTTTATCATGAATGTACTGGATTACCTGAACAAGCGGGAAGAAATCGCAGTTATGAGGAGTAAAGAGCAACGCTTCAATCCCCTGGATGACCCGGGAGCGGGGACCAAAACCGTTGTTAAATTCTTCAATATTGCGGGGCTTCCCCTGTTTGTGGTCCTTTTTGGTCTTCTGGTCTGGTTCCTCAGGCACTCCCGCAAGAAAAGGCTCCAGATGATGTTTCAGAAATAGGGGAAAACGACCATGAAAAATAAGAAAGAGTACATCATACTTGCCGCCACCATACTGGCGCTGTCCCTGTATCTGGTTTCGCGCAGCCCCGACAGGACCCACTACCAGCTGCCGAAGTCGTCGAAGATTGCTAAAACGGACATCTCAAAGCTTGAGATCTCCACACCGGACACCTCGGTTATTCTAGAGAAAAAAGACAACCAGTGGCACATTGCACCGGAGGGATACGTGGCTGATACGGACAGGGTGGAACAGATGCTGGAGGTTATCGAGGATCTTACCGTGACCGCCTTGGTGTCGGAGTCAAAGAACTACAGTCGTTTCAACCTGGATGACGACAATAAGATTACTGTCAAGGCATGGGCCGGGGACACGACTGCACGGGACTTTGAAGTAGGCAAAACAGCCACATCCTACCGCCATACCTTCGTGAAGTTGGTAAATGACGACCGCGTCTATCACGCCCGAGGGAACTTCAGAAGTAAATTTGAGCAGACTGTGGATAAGCTCCGCGACAAAACCGTCCTGTCTTTTGACAAAAGCGAAATCCAGGAGATACGCATGACAAAGGGCCGGCAAGTTGTGGCATTTGGCCGGAGAGAGGTGCAATCGGAGGTCATTTCCGGTCAACCTGGTGACGGCGAGACTCCGCCGTCACCGAAAGTAGAAACAGTTTGGCAGACTGCTGACGGCACAAGGGCGAATAATAGCAAACTGGACAGATTGCTCACCACCCTTTCCAACCTGAAATGTGAAAAATTCATCAATGACATGAAAAAGCAAGACTTCATGAGCCCTATCCATACCATTCAGTTAAAGGGCGTGGAAGAGCACACCCTGTCCATCTTTGCCAAAACCCGGAAGGAGACCGAGAACTACCCCGCCGTTTCCTCTGGAAGTGACTATCCTTTCCTTCTCCCGGAGCGGCAGGTGGACGACTTGGCGAAAGACCCGGACGAGTTTCTGAAAAAGCCTTAAAAAACATAACCGAGACAAAAAAAACAAATCAGCTCTCGCCCTTCCCGTCAATCTCATTTTTCAGGATTTGCCAAACCCCGAAAGCGGTACTTGGAGCTTGAATTTGGAACTTTATACTTTGCCGTTTAATGCGGGCTTCCTACGAAACGGCCCTGACGAAATAGTAGCAACTGAAATCCTGCCAGGAGATATAGCCCATATCCACGCTGACATACCAGGCTGATACAAATGAGCATCGATCTGAACTCCAGAGCCACCTCACGTTCTGGTCGAATATGGGCTCAATACAAAGATCTCTTGCTCGGGGAACTTCGGTCAGTAGCGACATGAGTTCATTCATCGTGGGCAACCTCCAGTCGGTACGGCCGGCAAACGGCTTGTTGTTCAACTCTTCAATGTAGCCGTTAGCCTCATGCCAAGTGACGGGATAATCCGAACCGGCCCTCTGCCAGGTCAGTCCAGTCACTTTGTCCTTTACAGTACCGTCCACGTTGGCCTGAAAATCATTGTTGACGTAACGGATCGGACGCCACCGGGCGTCTATGCCGAACGCCCTCTGTGCATGGCCTGGTCTTACCTTGATGCTTTCCCTGCGGGGCGCTTGTCCGTTGTAATTTGCGGGCATCGCATCTTTTGATAAAACGGTTGTCGGCATCCGGCAGGCTTTCTCTTTTTTCCTTTCCCAGGCAATCTGTAGATGGTCAAGCGCCTCGAGCATCTCCTTGGCGCCGGCAAAGGGATTGTTTTGATCCTCTGATATGGACTCCAGGATGAAGTTATCCCAATCTGCATCGAGGTCCGGATTGCACTGGTCGAGCCTCTTGACGGAATCAATAGGCAGTTCCCCGGTCAGCATGCGGTACAGCATTACTCCCACAGGGTAAAGATCTGCACGGGCATCCACTTGATTTGGGTCTTTTTCCTGTTCGGGTGCCGCGTAATAAGGCGAGCCCACCATCAGGTTGCTGGGCCCACCAAAGTCCTCGCCCCGCAGTTTGGACAGACCAAAATCAGTAATCTTGACTGTGTTCTGGTCGGTAACCAGGATGTTATAAGGCTTAATGTCGCGATGAATGATCCCTGCCTGGTGAAGACGAGACAGGCCTACAAGGATTTGGCGGGTATAGTCAATAGCCTTGTCAACGCTCACTATCCGAGAAGGCTCTTCCACACGGTAAGTCTCGCCGATAATGAGACCCAGATTATTGCAAAAGTATTCCATAACAAAGAAGGTGAGGTCTTCGGAGTCATGAAAATCCCATATGGCCACAATGTTAGGATGTCTGAGCCCTGCCATCGTAATGGCCTCCGCGACAAAGCGCCTCCTGGCCTCCTCCTCACCTAGAAGGGTGACCAGATTGGGGTGGGGCCGAAAAAGCTTTAACGCCAAAACCTTGCCCACGACTGGCATACGCACTTTGTAGACCGTACCCATGCCGCCTTTACCGAGGAGACCACAAACTTCATACTTGCCGATTTGTTTCATATAAAAGCCCTACGGAGAGAATCTACCAGAGACGTGTCGCATTATAATCCGGAAAGCCGAGTTCAAGAATCTTATTTGCCGTTTTAGCAATATTGTAAGGAATAAACCTCACCTCGATCTTCCGGGCGCAGGTATCCCAAATAACATACTTTGCGTTGTTATTTCCATCCCTGGGCTGCCCGACGCTTCCTACGTTGATAATGTGTTGTTGCCCTGCTTGAAGGGTAGCAGAACCTTTTCCTAAGGGGACTCGTCTCACCTCGCCTCTATGAAAGGTGATAGCCTCCAAGAGGTGGGTGTGTCCCGCAAAGCATATCTTTTCTTTCATTGCCAGAAAGAGTCCCCTGAGTTGCCGATTGGAGAGTTCAATCAGATAAGTGGTAATAGAGTCGGGGGGACAGCCGTGTACGCATAAAGCCCCATGAAAGATCATGGATGGTCTTAACCCATGGATATAATCAATGGTATCAGAGGAAAGGAGATCAAGAGTCAGGGCTGAGGATCTTCTGGCCACGGGATTCATCTCAACCAAGTATTTCGGATCGACGATGACCAGTTCGTGGTTCCCCATGATGGAGGGGATATTTCGCTTCCGAATCAGCTTGACGACCTCCTCCGACTCGGGGCCGTAGCCGATATTGTCGCCCAGACATGCCACGTCGTCTACTTCAGACTGATCAATGTCTGCTAAAACTTGTTTGAATGCCTCAAGGTTTCCGTGAATATCGGAGATTATACCGAGCCTCATAGGGGGTGCGGTTTTTCCAGGGCAAGGATGTAAGTTTATCGCCGGGTATTATCGTTTTTCCCTGTGTCGTCATCTTCCACCAGAACCATCCCCTCTCCGGGATAGACCATACGCTCCTCGGGCGGCGTGGGTTTTGTCTTTTCAGGCCAATGTCCGGGTTGAGACTCGGGCCCTTCCCGGGCGACAGGGGTGGGATTCTTGTCTCTCATCTTGGGGTGTTTCCTGATATCTACATCCGTTACGGTGGCGCTGAACTCGATGGCGATGTTGTTGGGATCGAAGCTATAGATTGAGTGGATGAATCCATGATTAATGACCTCGGAGACCCAGATGTCAGAGGCTTCCAGTCGGTCTTTCAGCTCCCAGAGGTCTTCCTCATTGCTTACCTCGAATGAGACATGGTCGAAGACAAAGGGACCCCTGACCGGTACGCCGTGATCCTTTTCCCGGGCCTTATCTACTTCCGGCCACTCAAAAAAGGCGATCATGTCGTGCTCTGATATTTCAAAAAAATAGTGCCTGTATCCGGGCCGTCCAAGACCCGCTACGAGGCGCATGCCGAGCAGATCACGCCAGAAGCGGATGGTCGCATCTATGTCTCTGGTTGCCATTGCCAGGTGGTTAATGCCAGTGTATTTTACCATATTTGATCTTATTATCACATTTTCAGTAAAAGTGAACCAGTATCTAGTATGATGATTAGATGAATACCCTTCATTAGAAGTCGCACCGAAGTCCTTTTTTTGTCACTTGGGCTGTGATATGTTTTCATTACTATGTCCAAACAGTGGGATGGAATTATCGTCGGCGCCGGGGTTGGGGGGCTTTCGGTTGCAGCCAGGCTGGTAAAGGCCGGTCTGCGAGTTCTGGTCCTAGAGAAGAGTTTGCATCCCGGTGGCACTGCTTATGCGTACACCCGGAAGGGCTTTACTTTTCCAATGGGACCTCTCGGGTTCAGCACGCCAGGACTGGTTCGCAACACCCTCACTGCCTTGGGCCAGGGCAGTGACCTCGAGTTTCATCGTATCAACTACCAAATCAGGGCCTTTGATGTAATCGTACCACTTTCACTCCCCTTTGGCGACATAAAGGAAGAGATGAAAAGACTCTTTCCGGGTGATACGCACGGCATAGGGCGGTTTTTCCAGGACATGGAACAGATCCTTTCTGCTATGCAGTTTCCCGGCCAAGAAAGCAACCGCTCGCTCCTAGAGAAGGCGGCAAGGACTCCGGCGCGAGACTATCTCCATGGGTTGATCAAGGACCGAAGGTTGCGCAGGATCGCGGGAAGCCTTGGCACCAGGGAACCCTATACTGGCCTTCCGCTTCTTGCTGCCATGTGGAACCTTATGACAAGGGAAGGGATATGGTACCCAAAGGGAGGCATGCGGTCCTTGTGCCACAGGTTGGCCAAAGCAGCAACCACTGGATCGGAAAAGTATGGAGGTTTCGGCGAGATCAGGCTTGGTGTAGAGGTAAAGCAAATCAGGGTAAGTAACGGAAGGGTTTCCGGGGTAACCCTGTCAGACGCCTCACAGATTAATGCGGTCGCAGTTGTTTCTAACGCCGATTACAAGACAACCTTTATGGGTCTGATGAACCCGGAGGTTTTGCCGGATGAATGGTGTCGTGCTGTAAGAAAGGCCAAACAGACCAACTCCATTTTTCAGGTTTGCCTTGGCGTGAATACAAGCAGGGTTGATCTTTCAGCCTTTTCCGAGGCAAGCCGACTCATCTTCAGGAGAAGCGATGCCAGTTCGCGCCAGGCGCGGCAGCCCGACTGGCTTGCTAAAGAGGTAGACCCCGAAGCCATGGCCGGCCAGGAATTGGAAGTAAGCCTCTGGAGCAGGGAGGATCCAATGCTTGCGCCCGAAGGTGGAGCGGTGATCGTGATTCGTACGGAAGCCGAATATGCTCATTTTGCAAGATACCGGCAGGGGCAAGGCCGGAGAATGCCTGCCTACGGCGGGTACAAGATGCGACTCGGGCAAGCCCTGGTCCGGGAAATAGCGAATTTGCTTCCAGGTCTGCCGCACGCGGTCCTTGTCATGGATGTGGCCACACCGCTTACCTTTGAGGAACGGGGCGGGAGGAGTGAGGGGGCAGTTGCGGGGTGGTCGTGGGATTATGAGGACAACTCAGATTATCAGCCAATTGAGTTGGTACGAACACCTGTTCATGGGCTTTACATGGCCGGATACCAGGCATATTCAGCTCTTTTCATGGGCGGTGTTCCCATGGCCATGGCGAGCGGGCACAGCGCTGCAGATGCCGTGTTGCAAGGTGCCGGGCCTGTCGAAGAGGCAAGGTTCCCCTGGGGGCGGGGGCGCCGCTAGAATATGTACTGATTCCCATCACGCCCCTTGACATTGCCGGTGTTGTTGTTATTAATGTGACATGTAGTGATAAATGTCTTTTTCAACTGTTGCGATGAACGCAACAAAACTTTTCAGAAGAGGGGGGGTTACCATGAAGGTTCGAAAGGTACAGAAGTGCAGAAAGGGTCTTTGTAAATGTAAAAGTTCTTGCTGATCCAATGACGTGAAAAAGCCAGACCTTTAACCGCCAGGTCTGGTTTTTTGCCTTCCTCAATCCGTGTAGGCAAAAGTGAATCACAAAACAACTTCAGTCGTGGAACTCGTCTGCAAGCGCTACTGCTCCTATTACAAACCAGGCCAGAAGGAAGAGATGGCGTGTCAGGGCTTTAAGGCATTCCACGATTTCATTGAATCTCATCCCGCAAATGAATATTTTCCCCAAGAGCACAACAACCCCTTACAAGACCAGTATCATCACCTCCTCCACCATACACTCTGCCAATATTGTGATTTCCTGATTGATGGATGTGATTTTACAGATCCCGAGCATACAGGCCAGCCTCTCCCCTGTGGAGGATACATTGCCGCCGACCTTGTTCTTCAACAACCTTCCGCAATTGCTGACCCGTTTCTCGAGTCATTGATCCCCAAGGAGGCATTCGTTGCCTTGAGCCCAAATTGTGCGCTTAAGCATCTTGAAAAGCCATATGTCTATGACATAAGAAACGACGAACTGTACGAGGTGGATCAAAAGGGATTTGACTTCTTAACAAAATGCGACGGCAGGCGCCTTTTTTCAGAACTTCCTGTAGATAAGGATTTCCTTGAAATCTGTCTGAAGGAAGAACTCGTTGTCATTGGACCCCGTCAAAGTCGTCGTCATTTTACTCTCAGGCCCTCTCCGGCGCCTTCTTTGAGATATCTCGAACTTCAACTGACAAGCCGATGCAACCTGAAATGCAGACATTGTTACCTTGGGGAGCCGAAAAAAGCGGAGCTGCCCTTGTCTCAGGTCTTATCCGTCCTGGAAGAGTTCGAAGAGATGCAGGGCCTCAGGATGCTCTTTTCAGGCGGAGAACCATTGCTGTATCCTGATCTTTCGGCTCTAAACGAGGCCCTGCCCGGTTATGCGGTCAGAAAGGTTCTTCTTACCAACGGGACACTGATCACCGAAGAAAATTATTCTGACTGGTGTCACTTCGACGAGATTCAATTCAGCCTGGACGGCCTTAAAGAGGGTCACGACGCCATACGAGGCCCTGGAACCTTCGAGCAGACGATGCGCGGGATCGAGGCAGCCGGACGCAACAATATGCCCCTTTCCATTGCCACCATGGTGCATCGCCACAACCTGAAAGAATTTGATGCCCTGTCCGACTGGATTGAGAAATTGGGGGTCGTTGAATGGAACATTGATGTGCCCTGTGCCACAGGCCGGCTTGTTGAGAATCCGGATTTTTCGGTGGCGCCTGAAGCAGGGGCGCGTTTTTTGAAATATGCCACGGGGGGAAGTTATCACGGCACAGACGAACCTTTTGCGTGCGGGTATCATCTGTGCACTATTACGGCTGAAGGAGATATTCTAAAATGCGGCTTCTTTAAGGAAACGCCCCTGGGGTCGTTGAAAGAGGGACTCGAGATTTCCTGGGGCCGGATGAAGCCTATTCCGCTAAGCCAACTCGAATGTGCCTCTTGTCCCTATCTTTTGGAGTGTAAAGGAGGATGTCGATTTCGGGCGGAAAGCCCCCTGGGCAAAGACCCGGTCATGTGCGCCCTATACGGCTCGCAAAAACATGAAGAGCAATCACCCTAAAGCATACCCTAACCCGGAACCGCTGCTGGTCCGTTAACGGCCAGAGGGGAACACGCCAATTCCGAGACAAATGGAGGCATCACATGACAGTCTTCGATGTCAAAGGCAATGTTGACGACTCTGGTGAATACATCCTGGGCGCAGAACAAACAGGAAGCCATGCATGCTATATGATTTACGGCATCATGAAACCCCATGACAAGGGAAGGGCGTTGAAACCAGGTAAAGGTCATGAAGAACTCTTTCTTGCAATCAAGGGTGATTTTGTGGTTACCGGTTACACTGAAGGAGTAGTTAAAGAGGGGCAGGCCATTCACCTCAGAGGAGATGAAACCGTCTGGCTCGAAAATGCCTCTGATTCAGAAGCAACATATGTTATCTCAGGCGGTCATTCAGATGGCGGACATCATTAGTACACCTTTTCAGGTATGCTTGTCACAATGGGTATAGGGGGACAGATAGATAGGAAAAAAAAGATATAGGGGATTCTGGTGGCTACATAGGCGACTAATGCTGGCCCTGTGATGGATGATTTTATAGAGATGATGAGGGGTTAGAGATGTCGTGGCGCACGGGTGGGGAGACGGATTTTGTCATTTTTTCCTAAAACTAAGTGCAATTTCAGCAATAGAGTATTTAGAGCAAAATTGCAGTTAGTTTTAGAAAAAAGTTGGATGATTACTCCGGTTCAAATACGGAGGTTATCCGTCCATCTTGAAAGAAAAGGGATGCTATCCACTGCTTTTTCCAGTATACTCTAAAAAGTTCAAGCAAGACCAAATTACGGTTTCCCCTTGGAGGATAACACAATGAAGAAAATGTTCCTGGTTGCCGTTGCGATGATGGGTTTCCATGTGCCAGCCCATGCATTTCATGAAGTTGTTTCCATTCAGATTCCAAGCATGCGGTTTTACTCCGTGAAAGCCATGAATCTTCTGCCCGAAGGACAGTTGAATCTGCTTGCTGCCGGAGAGATCAACCAGGACAATCGGACTGATGCGCTGATCATCGCATTTTCGATAACTAACGGTAACTATAAAGAAATTGCCCGGGAGGTTTTCCGTGGTGGCCCCGATGGCAATACCGGTAAAACCCGGATCCGTTCTCTGGTCTGCATCAAACAGCCATCAACGAACCGATTCCTTATCGTCGTCAATGGGAAAGCCGGCCCGGAAAACCGGGAGGTGGGTTTTATCCGTTCGTATGTCTATCATAACGCTTTCAACCTAGTAGACAGCATCGAGTTTTCGGATCCCGACACCTCATATACCCATGGGTACCCTCTCATTCAGGCCGACATGAATGGAGACGGAAAAAATGAAATCATTTATGGTGGGTTTTCAGGGCACAAAGACCGGGACCGTGCCAACATCAAGGTTTTTTCCATTGGCGAACATGGGCACCTTGCCAGAATAAAGGGTTTCAATACTGACCGGTTAGACACCTTACGGCTGCGAATAAATGCCTTGACTGCCGGAGACATGAACGGAGATGGCGCGTCGGAGGTTGTGGCCGCCGGTCGGACCCTTGAAAACGACGTCGAACATGCCGCCTTTGCTGTCTTTTCAGATAAAACCCTGATCTGGAAACAACTGAACGACCTCGGTACCTGTCGGTACCGGTATGCCATGGCCACAGACATGACCGGAGACGCTCATCCGGAACTGGTTCTTGGCGGACGCATCGATCAGGGTGACACAGCTTATGCCCTGCTGGATATCTGGCAAACCCATAACAGGGATATGCGCCTGATCTCCCGTTACCGTTTCACTGGAACCGGTTCTACACGACTACGGGTGGTGGAACGGCTGCCCGGACTCGCCGGGGGTCTGATAATCGCAGGACGTCTGGAAACCCTCCAGAATGACCATATGAAATGGAAAGGGTTCCTTCAGCAGATGACATTCGAATCCGGCATTTTGTCCCCTTGCTCAAAACCGGTCATCCTGGATAAGGACTGGGAAACCCGCGTCCGAACGATGGACATTTTTGGAAACTCTTTAATAACTGCGGGGTTTACGGAAGACAAAACCAAAGCATCCAAAGCCTTTATCTCCATTTTTCAGCTAAAATAAAGAAGCTGCCGAAGAACCCGAGAGCTGTCAGGCAGGACCCACGAGCACGTGTGCTATGGGACGCCTTGGATGCTTATGCCAACAGTGCCTAATGATCGTCATCAGTGAACATACGACAGGGAGCACCATATGGTTCGCACGTTGACGGCTTCTTGTTCAACGTTTACAAGACTGTTCGAACCATAGCCCTGTGATGACGCGAACTATTTCATGCTCCCCCTAGTAAAATCCACCAGACATGAATTCACCCATGGGCGAAGGAGAGTTCATCCCCTCAGAATAGGTTAAGTCCCTACCAGAAGTACATGTCTATCCCGGCATAAATGCTTCGACCAGCCTGGGGAAAGGCGTAGCTTTCCTCATAATCCTCGTCAAAAAGGTTCTCCGCTCCAAGGTACAGGCGCAATAGGCCGGCCAGCAGGACCTGCTCAAGCTTTACATTGACCAGGGTGTAGTCATCCAGCTCTCTCTTGATCAAAGGAGAGTTCTTGGAATAATAGTACTGGTCGGCCACATGCATGACATTGATGTAAGGGGAAAATCCGCAATCAAAAGAATACTTAGCTTCAAAGGTCACCTTATTTGTCGGGCGGTATTGAAGCTCGTCCTTTTCTGTTCCTGAAGACCGGTCTTCGGTTTCCATATAGGTATAGCCGGCTCTCAACAGGAGGTTTTCCACGAAATGGGTCTCGGCCGTTAACTCGAATCCTTCAAAGCGGTATTCATCATTGTTCTGGAACGGATCGTTTTGCTGAAGTTTTTCTATGTAGTCCTTCGCATCGATGATGAAACCGGTGAGGCTGACCACTGAACTCCCTGGAAGCTCCTGTTCTAGGCCGAGTTCATAATTGTAAGATTTTTCTTTCGTCAAATCAGGATTGCCCCCATCTTCGTCATAGAGCTGTCTGATAGAAGGAAATCTGATTTTCCTGGCCACAGAACCTTTAAGCCTCGTGTCCTCCAAGAGGTCATAATAGGCTCCCACAAGAAAGCTGCCGGCATCATCGTTGTCACCTTCGTCCTTCTCGAACCAGTGGTGGCCGTATCCCAAGACCAGGCCAAAATCCGACAAAGGCGAAACCTCGTATTCCACAGAGGCCGAGTAGACCTTGACGTCCCTGTCGCTTTCGAAATGTCTCACGTCGTAGGTGGTCGAACTGGTACTTCCACCACCACCGCCGCCACCACCGCCGCCGGATGCAACGACCTGTACATCTCTGATTCTCCCTTTGGACTCATACCCTTGCTTTTCAGCGCTGAGCGCTAGGGTCAACAGGCCTGCGGATTTCAGATCGCATTTTGTCTGTAGCGTCCCGCCCTGGATCTTTGTTGTGCTATCCTGTTCAAACGTCCCCTTGACGGTCGGATCGTCCATGGAGTCGTAGTTGCTGTCATCATACCGGTTTTTCTGCTCGTCGAGCTGGTTAAAAAAAAACCACGCCCGCATATCCAGGGGGCCGGACAGATCGTGGCTTATAGAAAATTGCCCGGAGTAACCGTCATAGTCTTCTACCCTATCGAATTTGGGTCTGTTGGCAAATATGTCTGTAGGATCATCTATGGTGCTTGGGGGGACGCCGAACTCACCGCCAAGATAGTTAAACACGCAACCCAAGCGCCAGTCCTCACTAGGGTTAAATCCCACGTTGGCGAAAAAGTTCTTTCTTTCCTTATCGCTATTTTCCCGCAAACCGCCGTCTTCTACAGGTGTAGAATCAAAATCATGAGACAAGGGAAATCCATCCGTTTGAAATAGGCTTCCACTGAGAAAGAAGTCTGCTTTTTCTTGTGCACCTGAAAGACTGAATCGGCCCAGATGGCTATCTTCCTCCCCGGCCTCCACGGAAGCCATCCCCCGGATGCCTTCTGTGCCCTTTTTGGTGATGATGTTAATGACACCACCGAGCCCGCCTTGGCCATACAGGACTGAATGGTTGCCGTAAGACACTTTGATCTTGGCAATGCTCTCCACTGGGATGATAGAGGAATCGAATTGTCCATCAAAGGTGGAGTTCAAGGGAATGCCATTCAATAGCAAAAGAACGTGCCTTGAACGAAAACCTCTCAGATCCACCCGGGGGACCCCCTCTGCCCCGGTTCTGATGTCCAACCCAGGCAACAGTTCAAGGGCCTCATCTAGCGTTCTGGCCCCCTTACCCTCAATATCCTTTGTCGTAATCTCTCGAACGGTCCCGACAGATTCCACAAACTGCCTTTCCGCTGTCACCAACACCTCGCCCAAGGTATAGATACCGGTTTTTTCTTCTGTCATTTCTGAGAGGGCGTTGCCGGCAAACGCTGTCCATGCGGTTACACTCAGAAAAAGAAGGGAGTAAAATAGCCACATTTTCATGATTGTCCTCCTGTGATTCTGTTTTCGATGACATAATTAACGTCCGAAAAAAAGAGGCGTCAATCTCGACGACTTGGCCCCTCCTTGGTAAGTTCCCTTGTCAGAACGTTCGTTTTTGTAATTACTAGCATAAAAAGTGCATTGCTGTCAATCTTTTTTCGAATGTCAGACAATCTGACTGAATTATTACGAATACTGACTGTTTCTTACTAATGATGACTCTAAGTTCAAAAACAGGCTAAATGTCACGCTTTAGCCTGTTTTATAGCAATATTGATTTCCATCAGTTAACTAAACAGCGTGGTATCCGAGGTTGTGTACTTTAAGGTTGAAGGAAGTGGAATGGGACGGGATCAAGAGGGCACCAGTCTTGTTGGCTGCAACCGGTTAACTGTCATGCAACAAGATATGGCAGGTGTCCGCTGGGAGGGGTAATTGAGGATCTCTTACCACTATATATTGAAAAAATAACAGGTTACGGTCGGATATCTATCAGAAATTGGGGAAACTGTCAAGTCCGGGGGGCCGTCATTCGTGATGGTTTCAAAAGGAAACCGAAAAGAAATGGGAACTTTCAAAAACCCAGCCTCATTGCAGGTATACGTAACAAAATTTGATTTTCTATTGATAGCAAATGGTTAGATGACGTC
>JAFGFW010000067.1 GCA_016930875.1 Deltaproteobacteria bacterium
AAAGAATCTTATGGCGAAAATCGATGCATTTTTCAAATTGATGCATGAGCAAGGGGCCTCTGACCTCCACGTGGTTGCAGGTCAACCTCCAATGCTTCGAATCGTCGGTGATATGGAGCGAGTGAAGTATTCCGTTCTCGACAACGATGAACTCAGGGCCATGCTCTATGAAATCGCCCCCGAAGACAAGATTAAAGTCTTTGAAGAGACCGGGGATATGGATTTTGGCTACCAGATTTCCGGCCTTGCGCGCTACAGGGCGAATTTCTTTATGCAGAGAAACGGCGTCGGGGCAGTATTCCGCGAAATACCCGACGAGATCATGACTGCGGAACAGCTCGGGTTGCCCGCTGTGGTATCGAAGCTTGCATCCCTTCCCCGTGGTTTGGTGCTGGTCACGGGCCCGACCGGAAGCGGTAAGTCAACAACCCTGGCAGCCATTATTGACCAGGCGAATAGGGCTCGAAAGGGTCACATAATTACCATTGAAGACCCCATTGAATTCGTGCACGACAGTCAAGGGTGTATCGTAAACCAGCGGGAAGTGGCCATACACACCAAGTCTTTTTCGGCGGCCCTTCGAGGGGCCCTTCGTGAAGATCCGGACATTATCCTCGTGGGTGAGATGAGAGATCTTGAGACGATCTCTCTTGCTGTTGAGGCCGCCTCCACCGGCCATCTTGTCTTCGCTACCTTGCACACGACCAGCGCCGTGAGCACTGTAGCCCGAATAGTTGAGGTCTTTCCTGCCAACCAGCAGGATCAAATCCGGTCGACTCTGGCAGATGGGTTGCGGGCCGTGCTGGCCCAGGTCCTATTCAAGCGCATTGATAAGAAGGGACGGTGCGTGGCCCTGGAAATCCTGCTCGCCACCCCTGCGGTGCGCAACCTTGTGCGAGAACGTAAGACACATCAAATTCCCTCTATGATACAAACCGGGAAAAAATACGGCATGCAACTCTTGGATGATGCCATTATGGACCTTTATAAGAGGGGATGGATCAGCGCTGATGAGGCCTATGCCAAAGCCAATGACAAGAAGCAATTCCGCCCCCTGCTAAAGGCTCCCCCATCGGATTTTACCGAAGCCTAATGAGCTAGTGGAATCTCAAAGCTGTATAGAATCGCGGAGCGATTCAGTAACATGAGGAAACACGAAATAGATCACATTATCACCAGAATGCTTGATTCTCACAGTAATGTGTCGGATCTGAACATAACCGTGGGAAAACCATTTCAGGTGGAAAGTGAAGGCTTGCTTTGTCCTGTGGATTTGGAGGCCCCTTTCAAGGAGCTGACCCCTTTCCAGGCAGAAGTATTTGCCCTGAACATTTTGAACCGGGATCGGCGTTTAACTGAAACCCTTCTGAAACAGGGCTCCTGTGACCTGTCATACCAACTTCCCGGCAAGGCACGCTTCAGGGTCGATATCTTTTCTCAGAAAAGCAATTATTCCACCGTGTTGAGAAAACTAGAGGCCAAGATTCCGACGTGCAAGGAACTCGGCCTTCCCAAGGCTTTTTTCAAGATGGCCGAAGAAAAGAACGGTCTTATACTGGCGACAGGGGCCACTGGGATGGGCAAGACGACTTCGCTTGCAGCCTTGCTAAATGAAATCAACGAAAAGAAGTCGGTTCACATAGTGACATTGGAGGATCCCATCGAATATGAACACCCCCACAAAAAGGCCACCTTCAACCAACGGGAGATGGGCACCAACTTTGACACTTTTGCCAATGGACTCCGCGCCGCTCTCCGCCAGGCCCCCAAGGTGATCATGGTGGGTGAGATGCGTGACCGGGAAAGCGTGGAGATTGGGTTGAACGCAGCCGAGACCGGCCATCTGGTCCTGACGACCCTTCACACAGTGGATGCAGGTCAGACTATAAACCGTATGCTCGGTATGTTCAAAACAGAAGAGGAGAATCAAATCCGTATCCGATTGGCTGATAGCCTGCGCTGGATCATTTCGCAGAGGCTGCTTCCCAAGATGGGCGGTGGCCGCGTGGCTGCCTTTGAGGTCATGGGGACAAACCTCAGGGTAAAGGAGGCCATCCTGCACGGCGAGTCAGAAGGGAAGACCTTCTATGAGATGATAGAGGTTGGCGAGCCCTTTGGGATGATCACCTTTGACAAATCCATTATCGGACTTTACGAAAAGGGGCTTATAACTGAGGAGACAGCCATGGGTTACGCATCCCGTAAACCAGTAGTGGGGCGGGGAATCGACGCTGTTAAGAGTACGCGAGGGGAGAAAACCACGGATATCGAGGACCTGGAAGTCGATATGGATTACCGTCCCGGACGTGGAGCAAGGGTCTGATCTTTAGATATGGAAATCATTTGTCAGAGTTGCAAGGCGAAATTCAGGATTTCAGATGAAAAGCTGCCTCCAGGACGCATGGTTTCCATTAAGTGCCCAAAATGTGAGAGCCAGATGGAGATTGATACCCGGTCCGATGCGGTGAGGACTAGGCAAACGAGCAGCCTGGAAGCCATGATGAATGAGGTGGATTCCGGGGACTATGATGCCATTGAAAGGCCCTTTGATTATATTGAAGAGGGGATGGAGACTGCCCTGGTTTGCGAGCACGACCTGGAAGCAAAACAGAAGTTGCGCACAGTCCTGGAGCGCTTGAACTACCACGTGGTAGAAGCAGCATCAGCTCGGAATGCATTGAAATACATGCGGTTTCATACATATGATCTGGTCGTTCTAAATATAACTTTTGATGCTGCCGGCACGAAATCGAACCATGTGCTTCAATATTTGGCACATATTCCAATAAGCGTGCGTCGGAACATGTTCGTTGTCCTTCTTGGCAAAGGTTTCAGAACCATGGACAATATGTCGGCCTTCAACAAAAGTGTAAACCTCATAGTAAGCTCGCAAGACATAGATGACGTAGAGAACATCCTCAAAGGGGCCCTCCGAGAGCATGAAGCATTCTACGAGGTCTTCAAGGAATCCCTCAAGAAATCGGGTCGTGTGTGACGATCAACCTCCCTGCCTCAAATCTCGCCTTTTCTGCCTTGTAACAAACGACAAAAGTTAGAATATTAGAAAAATGGTTGGACAACAAGGAAGCAAAACAGTTAGTCTGCTGGCTGCAGACCCCGTATTTTTTTGGTCGGTTTCAATTGCAATGCTTTGTGACTTTTCTGGAGGTAAGAGATGAAGATCAGCAGGGTATCCGAGATGAGGGCGCTGGATAGGACTGCCATTGAAAAATTCGGCATCATTGATGAGCTTTTGATGGAAAACGCCGGCGGGGCGGTTTACTTCACTCTGTTGAAGGAATTAGGCATAAGAGACAAGAAGTTTGTTGTTTTCTGCGGTGTCGGCAACAACGGTGGGGACGGCTTTGTTGTTGCGAGAAAAATCCACTCAAACGGAGGATCGGTTAAGGTTTTCATCCTGGGCGACAAGAACAGGTTTAAAGGCGCGGCAAAAGTCAACCTCGACATCGCATGTCGGCTGCCGGTTGAAGTGCGGCAGATTGAATCCACGGAATCGATCAAGACGGATGTTTTCCATTGCGACGCTATTGTGGACGCAATTTTTGGCACAGGTCTCACACGGGATGTTGGGGGGCTCTATCGTGATGTGATCAAACTGGTAAATGAAAGCGGGAAAACAACCTTCAGCGTAGACATCCCATCTGGTGTCCATGGCGATACCGGCAAGATAATGGGCATAGCCGTAAGGGCCGATTACACCGTAGCCTTTGGTCTTGCCAAGCTGGGCAATATGCTTTTTCCAGGATGTGACCTGTGCGGAAGATTGTACGTCACACACATATCTTTTCCCCCGTCCATGTATGACACGGATTCCATGAAAGTGGAGATCAACCATACGGTCCATATCCCCCCCAGGGATAAAGATGGGCACAAGGGAGATTTTGGCGAAGTCCTATTCATAGCCGGCGCTTCAAGCTACTTCGGGGCCCCGTTTTTTGCGGCGCTATCTTTCTTGAAAGCAGGGGGCGGCTATTCCCGGCTAGCTGCGCCAGAATCCATGTCGCCTTTTATTGCAAATAAGGGAAGCGAGATAGTCTTTGTTCCTCAGAAAGAAACAGGATCAGGGAGCATCTCACTTGAAAATAAGGGCTCATTACTGGAACTGTCAGACAAAATGGATATGGTTGTTTTGGGTCCTGGCTTATCTCTGGAGGAGGAAACCCAACAACTGGTCAGGCAATTGGCCAGAGAAATCAATAAACCTTTGCTTGTGGACGGTGACGGCATTACGGCGCTATGTGAGGATTTGCAAATCATAAAGAAAAGGGAGGCAGAGACAATTCTTACGCCTCATCTGGGGGAGATGTCCAGAATCACGAAAATGAAGGTCCAGGAAATAGATGCCAACAGAATCGATGTCCTGCAACGGACTGCCAGGGAATTGAATTCCATGATTGTCTTAAAAGGCGCCCATTCGCTCATAGGATATCCTGATGAAAGGGTTTTTATCAACTTGAGCGGGAACTCCGGGATGGCAACAGCAGGGTCGGGCGATGTCCTGACGGGGGCAATTGCCGCAATGTTCGGTCTGGGGCTATCTGTGGAAGATGCCGTCAGAAAGGGGGTTTTCGTTCATGGATTTTCAGGGGATTTGGCAGCTCGGGACAAAGGTGAAGATGGGATAACAGCCCAAGACATTCTCGATTATCTGCCGCTTGCGGTTAAGATGGATCGAGAAGGCCTTGATGACACTTTTAGAGACCGCTATTCAGGAGCGCGGATCATATGAAATCGCACAAAACCTTTGAAGCTGTGCGGTTGGCATAGATATCGGGACTGCTTTAATATGAAAGTGTTGAATCTATCCATGACCGCAGAGATTGAAACCTCTTGACAATATTCGTGGAAAGTGTATTTTTCGGTTTGTTATGAGTATATGTTTATAATAAGAAAGCACGGGACCAGAAGATGCCGATGTCCATTCTCGAGCCACAGGAAGGAGGACAATGATGGAAAAAGGTGAAAAATTGGTTATTATCGGCCGTGGTGGGACGGGAGGGCCTGCTGCTATGCTTAGCAGGAAGCTAATGCCAGGCGTAGATGTGACCATTGTTAGCGAGGAAGAGCGATTTATTGTGAGATGAGCTCTCCCGCATGTGGTGGCCGGTCTGGCCACGGCAGATTCTATGACAAACCCCGACCAGATGTTTGCCAATGCGGGGATCAACCTGATCAAAGCCCGGGCAACCCAGGTGGATACGAATAAAAAGATGGTGACACTATCGGATGGTCGTGAGATCCCCTATGACAAAATGCTCCTGGCAGTAGGGGCAAGCCAGGTGGTGCCTGTGATTGAAGGACGTGATCTCCACGGAGTATTTACCCTCAGGGCGGTACCGGACGCAGAAAAGATAAGGGGTTTCCTGGAAGATAGAAAGGTCAAGAAACTGGTATTCATAGGAGCGGGTTTTATCAGTCTTGAGATGGCTACGCTTCTTTCAGCCTCCAGGCCGGACTATTATGACATAACGCTGATTGGACGTCGGGCCCACGCCTTGCCGTTCATGTTGGACACCGAGCTGGCGGTTAGGCTAGAAGAATATCTTGTTGAAAAAGGCCTTGAAATGAAAATGGCCCACGAGGTGATGAAGATCCTGGGCCAAGACGGCAGCGTTTCAGGGGTGGAGCTTGCCACCGGCGAAAGGGTTGACGCGGACATGGTCGTAGTCTCCGTAGGCGCCAGGGCAAATCTGGAATTGGCAAAGGATATCGGACTGGAAATAGGCAGATTTGGCATCAAGGTAAACAGGTTCTTGGAGACCTCAAATCCTGATATCCTTGCAGCAGGAGATTGTGTGGACAAGGAACACTTTGTCACAAAGAAAGCGGCTCCGGGCCAACTCCGTGGGCCTGCTGTCATACAGGGACGCCTTGCGGCCAAGAGACTGGCCGGATATGGGATCGAATTTCCGGGCGTGTTAAACGCCTCGGCGGTGAAGCTATTCGACAAGACCGTTGCAGCAACGGGCCTGACTGAAGCACAGGCACAGGATGTTGAGGGGCTTGAGACCGTCAGTGCCACCGTCGATTCGAGGAGCAAGCACGGTATGATCCAAGGGACCAAGCCCTGGACCGTCAAGCTTGTTTTTCAGAAGGACACCCAAAGGTTGATCGGCGGACAAATCCTAAGCGACAGCCAAGCTCCCGCAAAGGAAATCGATACGCTAAGTGCCCTGATTTTCGGTGGAAAGACGATTACTGATTTGACGACATTCATGTGTGCAGGCCACCCAGATTGTTCCTCTGAGCCGAGCCTTGAACCGATTGCGATTGCTGCTGAGCAGTGCCTACAGAAATTATAAGTTCTGAATGAAGCTCCCCGCAGCAAGCTGCGGGGTATCAAAGCGGAATTTCGCCGTAGCCAAAAACCCGCCTTGGCTCTGACGAGCTTTGGCGCGGTTCGCCTTGCCTTCGCGCAGCGCAGGCGCTTGCGCCGCGTGTCATTTCTGCAGCAAGTCGCCGACGCGTCATTTCAGCCGTCGCAGCCGCTCTGGCGAAGTCGGCAGCTTGGGCGACGGTGCGCTGCAGGGTATTCCGGCGAAGGCGAATAAACTGGAAGAAAAAGCCTTCGTGCCTCTTTGCTCTAGGTGTTTTCCAATCACGCTGACGTTGAGAAAGCCGACCTGCTGCCTGAACTGTTGAGCCGACAGGATGTCGGGATGGCTTCTAAGGGTGTCGAGGGCCAGTCGAACCATTTCGAGGTTCGATATTCGGATTTGCGGCTGACGCCTCGAGAACAGTACGTGTCTCGAAGACGATAGTTGTTGAGGCGGATCAAACGGGGGCCTTCACCGGGAAAGCCCGTTCCTGCGGCAGAAGATGCCCGCCCTTCAGTGAAAACCCTAACAACTCCTCCACATTCTTTACTATTCATTCAGATCAGCTTTGTTTGTTGCACCTCGATCCGAATTGTTGTATATTTCATAACAATTTCCTGATCTTGTTCTTTCAACTGGCTTTTGATCTGAAGAAACGGCCTGAGCCGAAGTAGACCACATGTCTAAAAATGAGATTATGTCAAAGCAAGGACTGCACAAGCCTCGTGGCTGGCCTTTATCGATACCTCGCGTGCTGGCTGCGGCATTGGGCTTGATTTTGCTGACGGCCGTCTTGTTGAAAGCAATTGATATGGAGCTGTTTATCAGGCAGATCACGGCGTACGGCATTATGTCCAGTCGCCACGTTGTGGTTTTTAGCGCGTGGGTTTTGATTGCCCTGGAATTCGCGCTCGGGGTGGGATTGTTGGTCTATTATCGCCCGAAATTAGTGCTCTTGTTGACGGCAATCCTATTGCTGATTTTTGTGGGGGCAACTGCTTTTGCCTGGTTTACTGATGCCACACAAGATTGTGGGTGTTTCGGCGCTTGGCTGAAGCACACACCGGGAGAGGCGGCGCTCGGGAACCTCGTCCTCCTAGCCGCAGCAGTGCTGGCCTGGGTCAGTCATGGGCATGCTCAGGTGGCTCAGACCGGTGGCAAGGCCTGGGCTGTCACCACCGTTTGTCTGGTGGGATTGGCCCTACCGGTGATTTTTGGCTTTTCCACTTCAGGGATCTTCGGATCCGACTCGAAGACCGGGCCGGTCAAACTGTGGGACGTGCATATTCAGGGTTTGGACTACATCGATTTGAACTACGGGACATACCTCATTATCCTCATGGGCACTGACTGTCTACACTGTCAGGAGGCCGTGCCGCAGCTAAACATATTGGCCGAGGAAACTGATCTCGAGAACGTCATCGCCGTTTGCCCAAACGATGAATCGGAGCGCCTGGTATTCGTTGAAGAATTTCAACCAATGTTTCCGGTTGGCCAGATCAGTGAAAATGTTTTTTGGCGCTTGGTCGGCAGCGGCGACATCCCCCGTTACATGTTGGTGCGCGACCAGCACGTGCTGCACACATGGGATCAAGACGTCCCGGACAAAGACACGATTCAATCGGTGCTGTCTCAGCAAGAATTCTAAGGGCTCGCGTAAAAATAACTTCACATTTTGGCATCTCAGCCCGCCAGACTGATCCACCAGACTCATGGCGGACTTTCAGCGGCGGATCTGCGACTTCAGCCCATTTTTGACCGATGCCTTCCGCCGGAGGCGGACAAATTCCTCGAAATAGCTCGCTATTCCTGCTGGTTTGCTCAGTCGGATCGGCCAAAGCTGAACCAAATCTGAGCGCCAACTCTGCGAATTTATTCTTGCGCGAGCCCTAAGCCGACCCACCGGTTCAGAAATTCATGTCCTTTGGGCGCGGATGTTCACAAACAGCTCACGATGCGATTTTTGGAAAGACATGCTTTTCCAAATACTTCACACAGGTCTCCATTTGTTGGCTGCACTGCTGGGCCCGCGAGCTCCTGTGCTCAGGGTCTCTGAGTTTTGTCTCTTGAGATGTGGACAGAGACCCTGCCACAGCCTCCGGGATATCATCAGGCAGGTCGAGCCCATTCATTATGGCCCATGCCAGAGTCCAGGCCCGGGCCACGTTAGACAGGTTGTAGCCCCCTCCCCCTAAGGCGACCCAGGCAGGGGCCTGCTCGGCCAGGTAGGCGATGACCTTGCCGAATCCGTGGTTTGTGAGTTCTAGGGCCGCCAGAGGGTCGTCCCTGAATGTGTCTACGCCGAGCTGAGAGACCACCACATCCGGTTTGAATTCTTCCATCAGCCTGGGGACCACCGAGTTGAAGCCTTCCAGGAATACTTGATCGTCCGTGCCGGGAAGCATAGGAACATTTACGGAGTAACCCATGCCTTTGCCTTGACCTATTTCGTTGAGTCGACCTGTGCCCGGAAAAAGGGTTCGCCCGTCCTGATGAAAAGAGATCGTGAGCACCCTGGGATCTTCATAGAATGCCCACTGCACGCCGTCGCCGTGGTGGGCGTCTATATCGAGATACATTACCCGTTTTTCCTGATCTACAAAGTGATAGATGGCCAGGACCGGGTCATTGACATAGCAGAAACCCGAAGCCCGGCTGGCGCCGGCATGATGGAGTCCCCCGGCTATGTTAAAGGCAATGCGCACCGTTGCCTCTGACACGAGTTGAGCACACTGAAGGGAACCGCCCGCATGAAGCCGGGACCATTCCCAGAGACCGGGAAAAATGGGATTGTCTCCTGGGCCCATGCCGTGCGCAAAATCGCTGCTGATTTCACCACGATCCGCTTGTTTCAAAACCTCTACATACTCGCGTGTGTGAAAACGGAGTATCTGGGACTCAGAGGCAGCCCTGGTTTCAACCAGCTCCCCATCGGGAAGCTGAAAAAGATCATAGGCCCTGCAAAGGTCATACGTTAGCTGAAGGCGTTCAATCTTAAGGGGATGACTGGTCCCGTAGTTATAGTCAAAATATCTTTCGGTGTAGAGAAATGCTGTTTTCATAGGGCCATATTGCAACCTTTCACGGGTTTAGAGGTTCAAGGGTTCAGGATTTACAAAAAATCTAAACCGTTGATTCGTGGTTTCATCCCGCCGTAGGCGGGTCAACGAAAGAAAGGTAACCTTGAACCTGTGAACGCCTGCGCCATATTCAAAGAGTCGCGATCACTGTGCCTGTCTTGGAAGTATCATATCCCCCCATTTGGTCCACAAGTCCTTTGAAGGCCTCTGATCGTATGACCTCTAGCATCAGCCGGATCTTTTCATCTTCAAAAAACGCCTCCGGGATAACCAGGTCATACTCTTCTGTCACCACAGGGATGAAGTCGAGGTTTAAGGCCCTGGCAGCTGCATATATGCCCAACCCTGCGTCTGCCACGCCGCTCAGGACGGCCACGGCCACAGACATGTGGGTGAATTCCTCCTGTTTGTACCCTGTGATCGTCCCGGGGTTGATGTTAAGAGATTCGAGCCGATAGTCCAGCAGAATACGGGTCCCTGATCCTGCCTGTCTATTGACAAAGGTGATATCGTCTCTGGTCAGGTCCTCCATTCCCGTTATTCCCTTTGGGTTGCCTCGCGGCACTATCAGGCCCTGGTCGCGATACACCAGGTTGATCAGCTTGACTCGCAGGTCAGGGAGGTAACGCTTGATATAAGAGACATTATAAGTGCCTGTTTCCGTATCAAGAAGGTGGCAGCCTGCCGTATGGCAATATCCTTTCCGTAGTGTTATCAACCCTCCGAGGCTTCCAACGTTACTTGAGGACAGGCCGAAACGGCAGTCACGCACCTTCATCTGGTTCGCCAGAACATCTAGAGTATTGTCATGACTTCCCACTACCACGACCGTGTTCTCGATCTCTGTCAAGTCTTTTAAAAGTTCAGCCTCTGCCATCTCGCCGGCCTGTATTCCTTCCACGTGGCCCGGGATTTCAATAATCCCGTCGGCCTCCGTCAAAGTCGTCACAGAACCAGCGCCCCTCGGAAGAGCAGAAGCCACGATGGTGTTTGCGACCCTGCCGAGCTTTACTCGCACAAATTCGTCAAGACCGAGTTTTGATGCCATCTTTCGAGCCGTGCGGACTTTTACCTTAAGGCGTTCCGGCTGTCGGGTGCCAAGCATTCGATAGATCAGTGGCCGGAGGAATTTCTCGAAGGCCATAATAGCCGAGACAGTGTACCCTGGGTTTCCTATGACCGGCTTATTGTTAATGATGCCCAGCACAGTCGGCTTCCCGGGCATCATAGTGATGCCATGAACAAGCACTTCTCCAAGTTCGCGAATAACGCCTGCCGTGTAATCCTCAGAACCCGCCGAAGATCCCGCGCTTATAATGACGACCTGGGCATCGCTCTTAACGGCCCTGCGCACAGAGTCAAGGATTTCATCAAAGACGTCAGGCACTATGGGGTGAATAAGGCGCTTGCCGCCGCACTCGTCAATCAGGGCCCCCAGGACGGCGGAATTGCTCTCAATAACCCGGCCTGGAGCAAGGTTCTCGGTGCCAAGATCCTGAGGGGCTATCAATTCCGATCCGGTAGGAATAATGAGTACTTGCGGTTTCTGTTTGACCGCCAACTTGAAAATCCCTCCGTTTAGAAGAGCCCCGATCTCGTATGGCGTAATCAGGTGATTCTGGGGGAGCATGAGCTCTGTGGCAACGATGTCTTCTCCGACTTTTCGCACGTATTGCCAGGGATAGGCGCTTGATTCAATCTGAACCGTCATCTCATCCACGGTCAATACGTGTTCTATCATAATGACCGCGTCTGTGCCTTCCGGCATGGCATGGCCCGTATTGACAAAAAAAGCGTCTTCTCCGATACGAAGCTCTTTGGGTCGATCAACAGTAGTTCCAAATGTCGTCTCTGCGCGGACCGCTATGCCATCCATGGCTGCCGCATGAAAACTGGGTGCGGAAAATTTTGCAAAGACCGGATCTGCTGTAATACGGCCACTTGACTCTTGAACAGGAATCGTCTCTCTTTGCAGTTGTTCGTCAAAAGAGATACGATTAAAAAAGAGTCGTCTGGCCTCCTCAATCGATTTCATTTGGAGGTAGATATTTCTTTTACTTCCCATGGGTGCGTCCGTCTCCGAAAATCTTATTAAATTCGTTGTCACTGATCTTGATAATGCTCTCGTTCAATTGTTTGTAGTTTTCGAGGAGCTTTCTACCAGTGGGAGTCAGGACGGAGCCCCGCCCCTTGCCACCGCCCGGCTTTGTGGCCAGGATTCTTGACCCTATGCGCTCTTCAGTCGATTTGATCCGTCCCCACAGGGCACGATAAGACATCTTCAACTCTTTGGCTGCCATATTCATGGAACCCAGGCGATCAACAGTCTCAAGCATGCGTACCCTGCCACTTCCGAAGATGACATTGTCATGATCATCATCGATCCAGATTTTTGTTCGAACCTTCATGGTACCTCCCAGACTTTAGTTGGCTATTAGTTTGTGTCCATCCAGAAATGGTCTTTTTGCCCAATCTCTGCGTTATGCTCAAAAAATAATCCTCGGAATATCACACATATGCCTGCGGTTATTTTTTTTCGCATGCCTTGATTTTGAACAAAAATCCTCATTTCTGGATGGACGCTAGTACATTCAGGCATTGACAGGAGAACAGCGATCTTACTATTTTCGGATCAGTGAACATTTACCAGAACCTTTCACAACTTGCCAGGAGATTTTTCTAGAACATGCATACGAAAAAGCGATTAATGGAAGATCTCAAGGTCGTCATTTTTGATTGTGATGGAGTGATGTTTGACTCAAAGGAAGCTAATGAGGCGTACTATAATCATATACTCGCCCACTTCGGAAAGGCCATGATGGACACAGAGCAGGCCAGGTATGTTCATATGAACACGGCGAGTCGATCCATAGCCTACCTTTTCAGCGATGATCCCAGGTTGGAACAGGCCATGGCCTACAGACAAGAGCTCACTTATCTGCCGTTTATTTCCAGGATGCAGATGGAGCCCTACCTGAAATCCTTTCTGGAGTGCCTGCGACCCACGTATAAGACAGCTATCGCCACGAATCGGTCAGACACCATGAATCAGGTTTTGGTGCAGCATGGGCTGGAGGAATATTTTGATCTGGTCGTATCAAGTCTTGACGTCAAGCGCCCCAAGCCTGATCCTGAGTCTCTCCTCAAGGTTTTGAGCCATTTCGGTCTGTCCACGCACGAGGCCATTTATATCGGGGATTCGGAAATTGACGAATTGGCCGCAAAGGCGGCGGGAATCCCTCTTGTGGCTTACAAGAACAGGGATCTTTTAGCTGCCTATTATGCTGAACACTTCAAAGATATTGAGGTCTTGCTGGGAAGAAGAGATTGAGAACTCACCCGTTCTTAATATAGAGCACTGCCAGGATGACGGTTTCCTTGTCCCCGTGACACCGGACTAGGTGGGGAATGGTGGAATCGTAGTATATGCTGTCACCAGGGTTAAGCACGTCCGTGTAATCTTCCAGGATGACCTCCATGGCCCCTTGCAGGACATAGATGAACTCCTGTCCTTCATGTTCAGAGAGCTCTTTTTTTGCCTTGGACGGCACAAGGGTCACCATAAAGGGTTCCATGTGGCGATCTTTCTTGTCCGGCGCCAGGGATTCATAGGTGTAGCCATATTGATCCCCCTGGGCGGAAGTATAGCGGGAAATGATTTGTCGTTCATCCTTTCGGACCACGGTGAAGGGCTTCACTTCGCCAGTTGAGATAAACCGGCCCAGCTTCATGTCAAGGGCCTTGCCAATCTTAATCAATACACCCAACGGAGGGGAAAGCTCGTCTGCCTCAATTCGTTCCAGATATTTCGTGCTTAAGCCTGTCCGCTGCCCCACATCTTCAGTGGTCATGCCTTTTTCATTGCGAACCATGCGCACCCGCTGGCCAACTGAAGCAGGTTGATCTTCCTCTTTAGTGCCTTTTTCTAAAGGCTTTACTTCTTCGGTTGTCTCAGAAGAAAAATCACCTATGTCTTCCAAGAAATCCCTGTAGGCGTCTGCCGGCTTTTTTCCATTTGTCATAAGAGTGCTCCAGGAATGAAAGATTTTACTTCTAAGTCACAGCCTTGAGAAAGCTCTCTAATCCCTTCATGCCGTCTACGTTGTACACCTCATGCGGGTAAGTATCCGGAACGATTTTGCGAAGGAGCCCGCTTAATACCTTTTTCGGCCCAACCTCAACGAAAATTTCGATGTTCTCATCTTGCATTTTGCACATTGACTCGTACCATCGAACAGGGCTGCAAAGCTGGCTAGACATGATTTCCTTGATCCCATCAGGATCTGATTCGTAATCTGCCGTTACATTGAACAGTACCGGCGTGTTGGGAACGTCAAATGGCATCTTTCCTATGAAGGCATTGAAATCTTCCTCAGCTCCGCGTATCAACTCGCTGTGCCATGCCCCGCTTACTTTCAGAGGAATCCCTTTTCCTCCGTGGGCCGCAGCCAGCTCGGACGCGTATTCCACGGCATCGGGCGCTCCGGTGATGACGATCTGCTGTGCCGTGTTGTGATTGGCAACGGCCACGATTCCCTTTTCCTGCGCCTCGTCAACAATTTGACGCACCGTATCGATATCAAGTTTTACTATGGCATGCATGGCCCCCTTGTGTTTGGTCGCCTCGCGATGCATTAGGTGGCCCCTCTTAAAGACCAGCTTGCACGTGTCTTCACCGCTAGTTACTCCAGCGGCCCTAAGAGCGCTGTACTCTCCAAGGCTGTGGCCTGCGGTCAGATCAGGCTCGATCCCTTCCTTTTCGAGCGCAGCCAGGCAAGCCATGTTCACTGCTGTAACTGCCGGCTGAAGGTTCACGGTCATGGTGAGGTCTTCCATGGGACCCTTAAAACAGAGCCTTGATATGTGGCTCTTTGTCACTTCGTCCACCATGTCGAAGATCTCACGGACGAAATCATATTCCTGATACATGTCAAGGCCCATCCCAACCACCTGGGAGCCCTGTCCGGGAAAAAGAAAAGCTAGTTTTTTCTTCAAGGCATAAATCCTATTAGCCACTGGTCACTGGTTGTAGGTCCTACTTGTTTCGTCATATCGCTTCACGCCTCCGGTTCCGGCTCCTTTTCATCCGACTCATCGAGGTTGAAGAGCCTGCGTGTGATGTCCACACGAAGGGATTTCATGTCCTTGTGCCCGTCTTGTTTTAAGAAGACAGTGGGGTCGTGCAAGATCTTATTGACAAGGGCTGTGGTCAACCGGTCAATGGCAGCCCTGTCCTTCTCGGATACTGAATGGAGACAGCTAAGTGTTTTTTTCAGTTCTTTTTGGCGGATCTCCTCCATCTTATCTCTGAGGCCGACAATGGTGGGCACCACATCGAGGGCTCGGAACCATCTCCGAAACTGAACGACAGCGGCATCTACAATCCGCTCCCCTCTGAGCGCCTCCTGCTGACGCTCCTCTATGTTTTCCTGAATGGCGCTTTTCAGATCATCAATATCGTAAACATATACATTATTGATCCGGTTGATCTCGGGGTCTATATCCCGTGGCACGGCAATGTCAATAAAAAAAAGGGGCCGGTTTCTGCGGGCGCGCATGAGCCCCTTAAAATCATTCCGGACCAGGACATATTGGCGAGCCCCGGTTGAACTGATAACGATGTCCACCTCTTTGAGATAGTTGCGAATCTCTTCGAATCGGATGGCCGTTCCCCTGAATCTCTCGGCAAGTTCAAGCCCTCGCTCAAACGTCCGGTTGGCCACAAAGATGGGCCTGGCCCGATTATTGACCAGGTGCTCGACGGCCAGTTCCGCCATTTCGCCTGCGCCAAGGAGCAAGACGGCTTTTCCTTCAAGTTCGCCAAAGATCTTACGACCCAACTCTACAGCCGCATAGCTAATGGATACGGCGTGGTCTCCAATACCTGTTTCCGTGCGCACCCGCTTTGCCACCGAAAATGACTTGTGCATGAGGCGATTCAGAATCACACCGCAGGTCCCGTAATTACACGCATCCGCGTAGGAGTCCTTGATCTGCCCAAGGATCTGCGGTTCGCCAACGACCATGGAATCGAGGCTTGAAGCCACACGAAAGATGTGGCGCACGGCTTCATCCCCGTTGTATACATAAAGCGCTTGTTCAAAGGTATGACGCGGTGTGTCCTTGAATTCGGCTATGAAGTCCTTTAGGGCCTCAACGGCCTCGGGCGCATCTTGGGTGGCCAGGAGAAACTCCACGCGGTTGCAGGTGGAAAAGAGGGCGATCTCGTCCACACAGTGGTGTTGGTGCATGGTCTCCAGAATTTGTGCGGTGTCTTCACTGGAAAAGGCCAAGCGTTCCCGCACCTCCACGGGGGCTGTTTTATGATTAAGGCCTATTGCGACAATATGCCTTCTTAGTGCCATTTAGCTAGTCTCCAGAAATTCCCCAAAACAGCCCTGGCTTATTGAGAAGTTTCATACTGGCGTTATAACCCCTCTGTGAGAAATTTATCTCCAGAAGAAGAGAAAAAACGTAAAAATGAGTATAACAAATCCCACAATTGTCATAATGGCGGCTCGCCTTCCTCGCCACCCAACAGCCAGACGCTCATGGAGCAAGGCCGCATATACGAGCCAGGTTATGCCTGCAAAGATCTCTTTGGGGTCCCAACTCCAGAAGCGACCCCGGACCATCTGGGCATAGATAACGCCTGTAATGATCCCAAAAGTGAGCATGGGAAATCCCACAATAAGACTTGCATAGCCGACGGAATCAAGGAGTTTGAGGGATGGCAGCCTGCGAAAGAAAAATCCGCGCCTTTTGTCTTTGATTGTGTTTTCCTGAATGAGGTAGAGGATCCCGACCAGGCAGGCGATGGCAAAGGCTGCATTTCCCACAACCAGGGTCCCAATATGAAACGTCCGCCACAAGCTTGCAAAGAGTGGGGCAAGTTCAACAGGCGGCTTGGGCAGCAGGGCAGCGATCACCACGGACAGCGTGGCCAGTGGCGCCACAAGAGCTCCCAGAACCATTAGATGAAACTTGATTTGAAGTATGAGAAAGACACCGGCAACGGCCCATCCGAATGCTGATAGTGCATCATGGAGGTTCTGAACCGGGACATGTCCGGCCTCGAAGTACTGCAGGGCAATGGCCCCTGTGTGACACAAGAATCCGATGAAAAGGACGATATTTGCAAGTCGGTACACATATTTTTTTTGAAAAAGGATATAGCCCTGATAACCGATGGAGCTTGCAATATAGCATGCCATTGTCGAAGCAGAGAAAAGGCTCATGGCTCGTCCTCTCGAAAAATAGCCGGATCGGATTCGGTTTTCATCAACTCTTTTCTGGTGTATCCTTTGCCTAGCACGTCCTTGAGTAGTGTATCCACATCCTGAGCACGATCCTCGCGGATCATTTCCAAAAGTCCCTCATCAAATAACCGTTCAAACAGCAGTTTATGGGTCTCCGGGCTCTTTGCCTCGGCCAGAAGCCTTTGACGGATGGTCCCAATCAGGTTCAACAATGTTGCATATTCAGGCCCGAATTCCTTTTGAAGGGTTTGCCGTATTCTCTTGGCCAGGGCCGGGCTTTTGTTTGAGGTAGAAATGGCAATAACCAAAGCTCCTTGGCAAACAATAGCCGGAAGGACAAAGGTACAGGCCTCCGGACGGTCAGCAATGTTACACAGGATCCTTCTGTCTGCGGCATCCTGGCTGATCCTCAGGTTTGTTTCCTCGTTGTCCGTGGCGCCTATGACAAGAAACATACCGTGCAGGCCAGACGGCTCATAGTGACTAAGCTTCAGGTCAAGCAGGCCCTTTGAGGCGAGCGATTTAAGATGTTGTGTGGCTTCGGGGCTTATGAGCGTAACCTTGGCCCCGCACTCGAGGAGGGTTTTTACCTTCCGCTCGCCTACATCACCCCCGCCCACAACAAGACATCTTTTGTTTCTGACGTCCAGGTTCACTGGGTAATAGCGCATCAGAGTCTCCCGTCCAAGATGCCCCCAATAGATACCGCGCCTGTGCACAACAGTTCCAGAGCCCTTTTCCAGGTGAAACGCTTTGTTGTGCCAACGCGCATGAATATTCCTATTAACTGCGTTAATGGAAGTGGTCGTGAAACCGGCTTGACCCGGCCGGCCTTTATGGCCCGGATAATGTCATCAGGGTCCTTTTTTGCCTCAACCAGCGAATAAGTCAAGCCAAATTGGTCTGGTATGTGGGCATCTGAGTTTCCCACAACAGGCAGTCCGTACTTGCGGGCAAACCGGAGCGCCGGCTTGTTATAATTGATCCGGTGATTGTAGAAATGACTGTATTCAATTGCGTCAAACAAGTGGGGGGTGGCTTCGAGTTGTCCGTTCAGGCAGGTCGGACTCGGAAAGAAGGGGTGGGGAGCAATGACCAAATTGTTTGCGGCCTTATGTTTTAGGACGTCCTCAAAGCTATTGAAGCGGCCATTTTTGAATGGCATATTGAGCAGCAGCACGTGCTTGTCCCTGATGGTGGCTTCAACCCCGGGGATCAACACAATACCACGCTCGGCTGCATAAGACTTAAGCCTTGGACTATAAGTCTGCTCTTGGTGATTCGTAATGGCAAGGGCGTCAAAACTTTTTGCCGAGGCGCGATCAATCAGCTCAAAGGCCGAGTATGAGATACGGTCTTCAGGATCCTCTTTTGTGTGGATATGTAAGTCAGTCTTTAATAACTTCATCACCTAGCCCAGACAAGCCGGAACCAAAAAAAGGAAATGTCACCTTGGTCATTGACACCTATAAAGAGGTTTCATTTCGTGCTTTGCGGCTGCGACTTGAAGGCATCACGTCCTTTCGTGATTGTCTTTTGATTTTCTGTCAGAAAAAATACGACTTTCGTTGATAACGAACTAAATGTATATGCTAAAAGGTCTTAATGATTGGCATGATATATAAATAATGCCGTTTAGGCAAAACAAAAATCGAGCTGATCTTCATGTTACAAAAGCAAGAAACAGGCCAGGTAGTCCCAGCCACCTGCGTTTTGGGCTCTGCTCAGATATGTTCGGGGTGTCTTTGAGCCCTTGCTCTTTCACAAATTGAAAAGAGCTGTTGATGTTTTTATGCCCTTGGCATAACATGTTTCATGCTCTCTAACGCCCACACATAAAAGGAGAAAGGAAACAACAGAGCTGATGAACCGAGAGAAATGGAATCCGGGTCAACTACTTCAATTATCCGGACAGTACTGGGCGACTTGCACACTTCATGCTGCAGTCAAGCTCGATGTGTTTAGTGCAATCGGAAACGAACAGCTCACAAGCGGCAATATTGCGCAGAAGCTAAATGGAGATAAAAAAGGAGTAAAAAGGCTTCTTGATGCCCTGGCGGCCATGAATCTTCTGGAAAAGGCAGGTGACAAATACTCTAACACTCCGGAAAGCAGATCTTTCCTCTCAAAAGACTCTCCCGGGTACCTTGGCCATATGATCATGCACCATCATCATCTTGTGGATTCATGGTCCAGGCTGGATCAGGCCGTTAAGGCCGGCACGCCTGTCAGGGCAAGAGCGTCTTACAGCAGCGACGAATGGCGAGAGAGCTTCCTTATGGGGATGTTCAACCTGGCCATGATGCTGGCTCCTCGCCTGGTAACTGAAATAGATCTTTCCAATCGACGTCATCTGCTCGACCTGGGCGCTGGACCGGGCACCTATGCGATCCATTTTTGCCTGAACAATCCGCAGCTCAAAGCCACGGTCTACGACCTTCCTGATACCAGACCTTTTGCCGAAAAAATCATTGAAAAATTTGATTTTACTGGCCGGATAGATTTCATGCCTGGCAATTATTTGGAAGAAAGCATTGAAGGCACCTATGACGTAGCCTGGCTTTCTCATATTCTGCACGGAGAAGGCCCTGAGGAGTGTCAACGGATCATTGAAAAGGTTATTTCAGCCCTTGAGCCGGGCGGTATGATCATCGTCCACGATTTCGTTTTAGAGAACACCATGGACGGTCCTCTTTTTCCTGCGCTTTTTTCACTTAACATGCTCTTGGGCACGCCGGATGGTCAGGCCTATTCTGAAAAACAGATTACAGACATGTTGGCCAGAGCCGGCGTAAAGGAAATTTATCGCCTTCCTTTCCATGGCCCCAATGATTCAGGGATTATTACAGGCAAACTCTGACCAAACAACAACGGTGGTGTCAACACCTGACACATCTGTTGAATGTTGAGAACGCCTCCACCGGGTTTGTCGAGAAGCTTTTTTTGTACATGTCCAGACCAGATTGGGGACTGGTATCGCCGGGCGGCCTCACACCGAGGTTTTGTGGAACCGAGGAGAATAGCAGGACTGATCAAACGGAGTTTACAACTGGTTTTCGGTATGCGGGGAGTAAAGATATGACAGAACAATGTGGCAGGGAAACTGGTTCTTTGAGTGAGGATCTACATTTCTTGATATCCCGCTGAGGATTTTTTATGTATTTGATTTAATATTACCATATCCATGCCGTGGCTTTGATCAAAAAATGTCACAGATGGTTTGACGCCGTGGACATCTATCATCTTGGCATCAACGCTCACGCCCTGCCCAAAAATCCTCAAACTGCCATAAAGGACATAATCTGCCCCAAGACCGGCCCCGATTTGGCAGGCAACCTTTTCGTTTATGGAACCGGCTTCCTTTTTCATCGCGTTTTCGGTGGTCTCCCTTTGAATGACAATCACTTTGCCCTCCCACGAGAGTCGTGTAGTGAGCATATCCACAATCCCGTCTCGCAAAAAGCAGAGATCCCGATCGGCATTAACCTTGAAAGGGATGATAGCAACCCTGGAGGGTTCATCAGCCCACAGGCTTCCCGCACCCAAGCACACCAGAACAGCTACGGTTAACAATATTATGGTTATTCGTGATGTCATATCTTTCTTTCTGTTGGGTTGATGTCGAACTGTATTTGAATAACTCCTTGTTGTACTTTTCTAGTCAAGAGCAACGCCACAGCAATCTGTACTTGACCCCTTGAGCCTAAGCCTGATAGTTCTTGTCTGTAACGTCGGGATGTTCCCGCATAACGTGCGGCTTTGAGGTCAGGAGTCTAGAAGGGGCCATGAGGTATCTTTGCTCAGGGGTTATATTGTCGGGTGGTTTGAATACCCGAATGGGAGGTTAAAACAAGGCCTTTCTTTCGGTGGGAAACGAGAGGATCCTGGACCGCCTTTTCAGCACGTTTCAGGGCATTTTTCAAGAGGTATTGCTGGTGACCAATGATCCGCTTCAATATCTGTCATGGGACCTGTTGATCGTGAGCGATCTTTTCAAAGCCGCAGATCCGGACCCGCTTTCCTTTTTTAACATTAATACCCCGGACGATCTGGCAATAGCTGAGAAAATCTTGGCACAACGAATCATACGGTGATTAGTATGGAAGGCGCGCTAGTACCAATCATTGTTTTTTTGCTCGTTTACATGGCGGTTACATTTGAGCTTACAAACAAGGCAGTCGCAGCGCTCCTTGGTGTAGCAGTAATTGTAATGCTTCATATTGTCAGTGCGCATCGTGCGGTTTCATTTATCGACTTTGAGACAATCATGCTTCTTATGGGCATGATGATCATTGTCAGCGTGTTGCGCAGCACAGGGTTATTTACCCTCATTTCTGTGAGAATTGCAGAACTTACTGGAGGAAGTCCTTTAAAAATACTACTTTTCTTCTCAGTTGTGACTGCGACGATGTCAGCATTTCTTGATAATGTGACAACGGTTCTGATTACTATACCTATCATCATTGAGCTCACAAAAGGAATGGGGCTTGATCCCAAGCTGTATGTCATAAGCCAGGCGCTGATTTCAAATGTTGGCGGCACGGCAACGCTCATAGGAGATCCTCCTAATATTATTATTGGCTCTAAGGTTGGGCTTACATTCAACCAGTTCATTGTGAATCTGACATTCCCCGTAATCGTTATATTTATGGCCGCACTTCTTTTCATATGGGGCGTAAACAGAAAAAACTTCAAGCCGATTAATACGGATTTCATGAAATTGTTTTCATTCCATCTGCTCCTTGAAAAAATCCGTTTTGAATTCATGGATAGACAGATTGACAAGGTGCTTATGATCAAATGTCTTATCTGTCTTGGTCTGACAATATTGCTTTTCACAACCCAAACAATAACGAAACTCTCTCCAGGCGTTGTCGCATTGTCAGTTGCCATGTTCCTCTTGATAATATCACGTGCTGATGTTGAGCATGTCCTTGAGGATGTTGAGTGGGGGACATTATTATTCTTCGCAGGGCTCTTCATACTTGTGGGTGTTCTGGAGGAACACGGCGTCATTGAATGGATCGCTAAAGAAGTTTTCATGAAGGTGGGGCAAAATCCTTACATAATTGTTCTTATGGTGCTTTGGGTGTCCGGGATTGCGTCGGGTTTTATGGATAATATCCCCTTTACCGTCACTATGATTCCGATTATTGAGCATATGCTTCAATCGACCCCCATACCGAACAATATTCTCTGGTGGGCGCTGGCGCTGGGCGCCTGTCTCGGGGGAAATTTTACGTATATAGGCGCATCGGCCAATATCGTAGCTGTAGGCATTTCCAGAAAATTAAAACATGAGATAACTTTTCTTGAATTCATAAAAACCAGCGTTGCCGTGACTCTTATATCGCTTGTGTTAGCTTCGGTATATCTTATGATTTATCTTTGGACGTCATTATGAGTAACAACAATCTGGAAATATTATACAGACTTCTCAGGGAGCATCTGCATGTTATCGGTACGTCTCGAACCACTCTGATGGCTCTTGAGTCTTTTATTGCGTCATTGAAAGAGCTTAGGTGTTCAAAAGAGAATATCCGTGAGCAGATTTCCGGCCTTGCTGAAGCGATCAAAAGCGGTAAGCCGAGGATAGCCCCCTTGATTAATCTGATCGTCCTTTCTGAGAGGGAGTTTGAAAATCGGAAGATTTTTGACAGGAACACTGTTGATGCAATAAAAAACGCTGCAATAGCAGTCATCGGAGATCAAATGCTTCGGTTGAAGCAAAGTACAATTAAAATAGTTGATCTTGGTGTCCATTACGTTGAAAATGAAGATTTTATCATTATCCATTCATTTAGTTCGCCCATACTAAAAATTTTCTCGGAAGCAAAAAGGCTGGGCAAGGATTTTAGGATCCTCATTCTAAAACAGGATTTTATCAAGACAAAGCAGGTTATCAAATATATGGACAAAGAGGATGTGGCACATGTTGTGATACCCGAATATAATCTGTCACATTTCGTTGATAAGGCAACCAAGTTGTTCCTGGGCGCAATCAGTATAACCAGGGATAATAAAGCCCTGTGTTCCATGGGTACCACCAGCATCGCAAGTATCGCTCACCTTAACAGACTCCCGGTTTACTTATTCGTGGATTCCTTGAAGATCTCAACTGAGAAACATACCGATCAGAATATTTTTGAGAAGAGAGAAATATTATACCATGATGGTGTTCAATACACACAAATTGCACATTCTCACGAAATCGTGGATCTTGACCTGATAAATTACCTTATCACTGAAGAAGGGGAAATAGACAAAAAGGATATTTCAAAATACATGTGTGAATTCGAAACATGAGTTTTTACGGGAAGGCAAATTGCAGTCAATTGCCTCAAGTATCTCTGAGAAAACGAGAATGGGGAGGTTGGTAAAACAGTAATAAAATCTTATTGGGGAACCGAGAACACCGGAAGGACCGAGAATATCAATCGGAGCTCAGAACTGCTTTTTGCTATGGAGAAGACTACCACATATGGACATGAAAGAGGCGAAGCCATTAAACTCCGCCTTCCCATTCGAGAATAAAATGCAAGTTATTTCTTCAACTTCTTCCTAAGTCCTACGAGGCCGAGGAAGCCGGAACCAAGAAGCCACACTGCGCCGGGGATGGGTACTGCATACGCGCCTGCATCCCATTTGTCGTTCTCTCCGGGATACAGGGAAATTTTTATGGTTAAGCCTGCATCATTGATAACATTACTGTCCAAGGTATCATCACTGCCCTGGTCACTTGGGGAAAAAGAAAAGCCACTCGGCAAGTCAAACCGTAGGTAGTAATCGCCTGGTGATAGACTATCGAATTCAAAAAAGCCACTTGAGTCGGTGGTATAACTGGTGAGCAGAGCAGAGTTCGAAGCAAGCAGATTTACCTTGACATCAGCGAGTCCGGGTTCGCCATCCTCTTGGATACCGTTCTTATTTTGATCATTCCATACAAGGTCACCGATACTAGAGGAATGGATAGTGCAGCAAAAAGCAGGCGGACAAAGCATGAAGACGGCCAGGACCGCCAGAAATAAATACCATCTGTTTTTCACAATCTGATCCTCCTTCCCGATAATGCATTTTCTTTTCTAACTAGCACAGAATATGCCAATAGCCAAACTACATGATTTCAATTAGTTAGACTTTCCCTGCAAACAGCCCATGGCCGATATGAGAAAACAAGTTCCACTTTTTTGGGCAATATAAGTTACAGTATCGAAGCAGAAAGAAGACCAATGGGCATTCACCGAAGGTGTCGAGAACACAAGATGTTGCAAATAGGCCTAGACAGGCAAAAGTAACAGTTACTTCGCCACACGTTAGACATTTTATGGCCCGATTTCATTCTAACATGAGAAACCTGGTCCTCTGGGTCAGGTCAGAGATATTAGGCTCTGCCGGAAAGACGTTGCACCAGAATGTTGTAGTGATGGAGTACTGGAGTATTGGGAAAACAAATAAGCGGCTGCCCTTTTTGGGGAACAGAACTTGTTTAATGCCTCAATTCGTGATCAGGTGTTTTTTTCAAAACCCCATCACTCCAAGAGCCATTGGAATTCCAAGAAACTGAATCCCCTCTGTGGATAACCAAAGCCGGGTCCTCTGGGCCCGGATCTTTACTCAAGCACAAAGCTTTGGCACTTGCCGTAACGTCAAAATCAGAGCAAAACTGAGTGAGGACGTGCAAAACGTAAGGCAAGGAAGAATGAAGCTCCCCGCAGCAAGCTGCGGGGTATCAAAGCGGAATT
This sequence comes from Deltaproteobacteria bacterium, assembly GCA_016930875.1. Lineage (NCBI taxonomy): Bacteria > Pseudomonadati > Myxococcota > Myxococcia > Deltaproteobacteria bacterium. The sequence continues at coordinate 24,420 of JAFGFW010000067.1, forward strand.
TTGCCGTAGTTCGCCTTGCCTTTCATCTTTCATCCCTGCAGCAAGTCGCCGACGCGCCATTTCAGCCGTCGCAGCCGCTCTGGCGAAGTCGGCAGCTTGGGCGACGGTGCGCTGCAGGGTATTCCGGCGAAGGCGAACAAAAGCGGCGGGAAATCATGGGTGATAACCAGCCGAAACAAGGAGGGTAGGCGGGGACTGTGCTGAAATATTGGCAATTGAAGTCCAAGGCGTTTAAGATTCGGGACTAACCGGCGTCGCCTTTTTTATGATCATCCTCTTTGAAGGCGTCACGGAGCAATTTGGATTGACGGTTGTAGGCCTCACGGGGGTTTTCAGGGTCTTTCATCAGTGATATTTCCTGGGTAATGAGACGAGCGACATTTAGAATGTGAGCCTCCTTTTTCCTGGCTTCCCGCCTGTATAAAGGGTGGTCCCGATTGATATAGACGATAGTGCCCTCGGTCATGCATTCCGGCCCGTCTTCTCCCAGGTGATCCAGACAGCAGGTCACTCCGGCGTCGCCAAACTTGAGCCTTTTCACCACCGCGTTGGGCGTGGCGATCCTAAGAGAAGGCTTGCTCTCCTTCTTGGGTTTCTCGTCGCCGGCCTCTGATGCGGAATCCGTCTCATCCGGCTGCGATGTGTTTTCCTCCTCTATGTCTTCCACCTCGATCCCGTCGGGCTGTTTTTCCTTGACAGGCGTCTCGACACCTGTTTCCCCCGCGCCTCGCATTCCTTCTTCGGCTAAGGGAACAACGCCGAATGGGGAAAACTCCGGGTTTAGGATTAGAGCCTGGTGTACGCGCTCCAAAGCTTCCTTGAGTGCGCGGTTAACCTTTCGATTTTCGCTCTGGGAGGCCAGCAGCTTGAAAGCTCTGCGAACCTCTGCCATGGTTTTATCCATGGCCTTGAGGAATGATTTGTATTGCGGAGAATCTTCTATGAACCCGGATCGATCGCTCGTCAAAGGGAGAAAATCGGCGTTTATCTCGCCTCTAATGCGTGTTGCTGCTTTTCCCCAAGAAGCCATCTCGAATAGCTCTCTGCGAACAGTCACTCCCTTCACCTTAATCTCGATGCCCATGTCATCCTTGGAGGCACGATAAGCGGGAAGGATCACGATCTCCCCATGAATAATGCCGAATTCGTTGCCATGCATGACGGGAATGCGGTTGCCTGTCATTGTTCTGGGGGTCACCCTGTATCCGTTTACGTATACAGAGAAGTCCCTGGCGCGTATGGGCACGCCTTCGGCGATTCTTTGGGTCACGTCCTCCGGCCTAAAGGCTCTCCTAAGCTCCACAAGGCGAACGGTAGTCCCATCGCCTCTTTTGGAATCCCTGTCCAGGATAGTGAGGGGAATGCTCCATGAGTCACCCTTTTCAATCCAGCGCGCCTTGTCGAATACGACTCTGGCCCTGAAATCTTTTTTCTGCGTGGTGATCTCAAAGCGGGAGGCAGCGGCCAGACTTGCGAACTTGCCGATGCCGAACTGGCCGATTCTGTCTCGTTTGAATCTTGGAGACAGGGGATTTACAAGCTTTTCGCCGGATCCGACATTGAAGTACTGCTTGAGCCCCTCCATGTCCATCCCCTCGCCATTATCTGCGACGACAATCTCCTTCTCTGCAACAGTCACATCCACCCGTGTTGCGTCTGCATCGTAAGCATTGTTGACCAACTCCCTGATCAGTTCAATGCTTTGTTCGTAAAGTCGTTCCCCGATGTTGATAATATGGCTTTTGTCGACTGTGATCCTGAGATAGGATGCCTCTTCTGACATGATTCGCGCCTCCCTAAATCGGTTTTGTTATGAACACAATCTGTATTACAACAAGCGACCCTGTCAAGGAGAAAGGTATGAATGGCAGCAATTCAAGGAATGATGATATGATGGAAAGCCCCAGGTGCGTCTATCCTTGCTATTCTTGGCATACCTCTTCATTATCTTCTTCTTCGGCCAACCTAAAGCATAAAATCATAGACGTCCCCAAAGCTCGTCCCAAAGCTCGTCCCAAAGCATCTAGCGCGAGCCTGCCGCGTCAGAGTCGCGTCACAGCGGGCTGTCATTCGTGATGGTTTCAAAAGGAAACCGAAAAGGAATGGGAACTTTCAAAAACCCAGCCTCATTGCAGGTATACGTAACAAAATTTGATTTTCTATTGATAGCAAATGGTTAGATGACGTC